>NZ_CP174333.1:0-5341 GCF_052468095.1 Microbulbifer maximicatervae (SeqCode) | reverse complement strand
TAGCAGTCTACGGAGGCATAGTTGAGACCTCTACGAAAACTATTGCTACTTCTGGAAGTAGTTATTTGCTTTGGCCCCTCACTTTTAATATTAGCGATGGGGTTAATCGTTATTCCTGTAGCGATATCATCCCTACTTGAAGGTCAATTTTCGGGCCTATACCTTATGGCGATGCTATTAGGTGGTAGCTTTGGTATGGTAGGGATTATATCGTTAGTATTAAAAATTATTGAGCCAGAGAGTAGTGTATTGTCACCAACCAAAATCAAAATATTCATGGCTATGGGACTTATATCCATATTAGGTTTCCTCTTCATGGTTTCTGAAGGCGGAATAAGTTGGCAAATGGTGGTGCTGTGTCTACCAATTTTGTCGTCGCTACACCTGCTTTACTTAGGTCGGCGATATGTACTTTCTATCAGCCGCTAACAAATACAGGCAGGTTGCTCCGGCCCTGCAGGCCTGCGCGGGACAGCCTACGCTATGCTTCGGCCGCCCCTGCTGTGGGCGTTATGAGTCTTTAGGGGTTCAGTGGATGAGGAATTTTATAACACCCCTCTGTTTGTTGATGTCGTTTGAGGTTCAAGCAAATGACTACTTAGAAAACAAGAGGTGGAGAGATGATTTTACCGAAGGGCTTTGGAAGGGGTGCATCGATAAAACAATCGTTCAGTCAGGGTACTTCGCTGAGTTTGGTAACATATCAAAAGAGTATTTTGAAAATCCGCGAGATCCATATTTAATAAAAATTAAAGAAGCCTGCAGTTGTCAAACAAAGTACTTTGAAGAAAATTACAGTACAGAAAACTTGAAGGAGATCCTTTCTGGACCAAAAGTTACACAGGCATTTTCTGTGTTGGCGGCAGGGTTGGCGGAATCATGCAATTAACTCATAACAAGTTGCCGCACAATCGCCCTTCGGGCTGGACCTCCCTTTCGGTCGGCCTGTGGGCAAGGCGTTATGAATTCATGAGAAATACTAAATCAATACTACTACTAGTTCTCTTGGGGCTGACCGCTTGTAGTAATAAGCCGTCCGGTGGGTTTATGCGAGGAGATGTGCCTATGGTTGTCGGTATGTTTGAAAATTACTATGGCAAGCATGTTCAAGTTGTCGGTTATATGTACAAACCGCCTAGAGGCAATGTTTTAGTATTAATTCCATCAAAAGATCATATTAATTTACAGACACAGCCTCCAGCTAACGTATTGAGTTTACTGTTATTCTCCGACACAGCAATTAGAAATGGCAGCGTTCACTCCGAGATGGAAGGCTGTATCGGTAAGACTACCTATGTGTCTGGGCTAGTCGGCATTTTTTCTGGGTTACCTGCAATTGAAGAGATTCGTGAAGTGGCGTGCTAAATTCATAACAAACGCAAGCAGGATGCTCCGGCCCTTCGGGCCTCCGCGGGACGCCCAACGCTATGCACATTTTGTGCGGATCGCTTCGCTCCCAGTTTCGCACAAAATATGCATAGCATTGGTCGCCCCTGTTGCGGGCGTTATTGTGGCGGTCGGTTTTATTGATTTTTCGTGGTAACTGAAGGTTTCGTGCCACTAAATAGCATCTGGTATTGAGCAATTTTACTGATTGCTATTCAGGCAGTTTCGCTCCAAGAGTGTTCGCTCGGGTGTTGTAAAAAGAGGCAGTCCGCTGCAATTTCGCGGATTGCCAGTAAGATAGGAATTGGTTAGGGAAAGTGCGGTATTCTTCCCTCGTAAATATTGGGCAGCGGCCAGCCAAACTATGGCTGGCAAAGTGCTAGTAGTCGGTCCCGAGCGCGCCAGCCATAACCAGGCTAGGCAAGCTCGCCCAACCCCTTCGGGGCTGGGCTGGACAGCCTACGCGTTGCTTCGGCTGCCCTTGCTAGCGGCGTTATATGAGGCTGTATGAATAGAAAGAGCGTTGCAGCAACAGTGAATGCAGTTTGTTTTGAGAAGTTTGTTGAAGCTGAGACACCTGATGGCACATTAATAAGATATGTTCATGTGTTTGACCGTCCTTATGATAAGGAACAGATTGGAATTACAGAAGATGGATTTTGGTGCGTCGCGACCAGCAGTATCGTTTGGCAGGTAAAGTCAGTCCACCAAGCACATTTTTTCTATTTATTTTTCTATTCAAAAATTGCACATGTAATAGAGTTGATCAAGGAAGGCCTAAAAAATTTAGGTCTTCCCGAAAATGCTCTGATGACGTTTCCATTTGATGAGCTAGTAATCGGAGCCCTCCAAGGTGGTTGGAGAAAGCAGGCTTTGGATTGGATCGATCAAGGTTACCCTTTAAACGATGAGATGATTCTCATTCTTTGTGACAATGACAAGCAATCTAAATTATGGATAAATCATCAAAAAGAGCGATTTCATGACCTGTTCAACATATAACAAGGTGATGATGTTCGTTCCGGCCCTGCGGGCCTCCACCGGACGTTCGCTGCTTCGCAACGCCCGCCGCATATCACGGCGTTATGTGCGGATAGATCATGGAATATAGTTTAGAGCTAGCCTTCAATCTGAAAAAAGATGTTTCCGCCGAAGAAGCGGATAAACTAGCATCAATAATTATCGAATCTGAAAAAACTAGTAATAAACAAAGGGCATATGAAGCAGCTGTGGCTTTATGCAATATTGGGGGATGCCGAACAGAGGGGTTGGGGTACTCTGAGGAGGTTAGTGACATTGTCGCATCGTGGGTAAATGATGTGTTTGATGAATCAAATATAGAATTCTGTCACAGGCTGGCGGAGGTTCTGTGTGAATTAACTTCGAGTAAGGCGAAAGAAATAACTTTGAACCTATATCACAAAGCTAATAATCCAAATGTAAAAGAGCAGCTAATAGAGGCCTATATGTATGGCGGCACATAACAAGGCCATCAACCATCGCCCACTGCGTGGGCTGGACCTCCAAACCGCTGCGCGGTTTTCCGGCCGGTTATGGCGGCGTTAAACGATAATTATGGAAATCACACTATTAGATCCAGAATCAAAAGTAATCGCTGAAGATGACAGCGATGGTATTTTCGAATTTGATGAAGGAAGTTCGGTTGTTTACAAACACCACTCTGATCAAAAGGTTTGGTATGTAAATCACAACTATAATCATTTTAAAGAGTCGGTTGATGCTTTCAATTCCTATAACGATGCCATTGATGCGAATCAATCGGAAGAAAAACAGCTTGCATTAGTAGCGCAACTGAAAAGCCGCTTAATAAAAATAGAGGATTTTCAGTCACTGAATAACTCGTACTGGGAGTCTATTTTGCAGCAGTGTGAATGGGGGCAACTGTGACGTTTAACAAATTCAGGCAGCATCGCCCCTACGGGGCTGGACGGCTTCGCCGCCGCTGCTAAAGGCGTTAAGGCTCACAAGTGAACAACATTAAGTCGATAATTAGCTTGGTTAGTCTTGGTGTTATTGCCATATTGATTTGGCTGTTCTTTTCAGCAGCTCAATCATTTAGGAAAGATCACTACAAAGGAATTTTGGAATTCGGCTTTGAAGTGAGAGCATTTAGGGTCTGTGAAGGTGGTCAATCGCTCTGGGTTTCTAGAGGTGTTGTTGATAAATTCAAGAAAAAATATGAGCCGAATGGCCTTCTTTATTACCCTCCGCTCTACGTTGAGATGAAAGCGGCCCTGTCTAAGAAGGGAAGATATGGGTATGGCGGGATATACGAATATGAAATCGTACCGGTAGAAATTATAGAACTCACAGATATAGTGCCTCCGGAGTGCGAATGACTACTGTAGGCCTTAACAAGTTGCGGCACAATCACCGCTGCGCGGTTGGACAACCAAACCTTTGGTTTGTCTGCCTGTGCGCAAAGCGTTAAATACAGGGAATTAAATGAAGAAAGGAAACAAGACTACAGGAATACAATTGCTGATCTTATTGGGCTTGTTTGTTGCTTCTATCGTTTGGTGGAGGCTTTGGTTTTACCAAGGCTTTGTTGGTCCCATTCCTTTCTTACATTGGTTTATCCACGTGGATGGTGAGGCCTCGTATGACTTAACCTATTGTGAAATGTTTATTCAACTCATACTGGTTTGGTTATCATCTAATGTGTTTTACTATGTTAAAAAACGTTATGGTAAAAGCATTTAACCAGCTCAGGCACGCGACCCACTTTTCGTTCCGCCTTTCGGCTCCACAAAAAGCGCTCGCATGCTAAAGACGTTATGCATCATGAATAAATTACCACTCATCATACTTATCTCGCTTCTTTCGGCATGCGCAACCTATAAAGTTGAGCCGGAGGACAAATTTAGTGAAGCTATAAGCGATAAAGATGCTGTCGCCGTAACAAGAGTAAATAAGTGGCCAGAAGGCAATCATTGTTTTGAACCAATGATGTACGTACTCACGCTAGGCATTATCCCTACCCACTGCATCAATACATACAGTGTTTCATCCGGGTCACAAGAGCTTGGTCAGGTTAAAGTTACCTCAATGCAAGGCTGGGTAGCTCTTTTAATAGCTCCATTTCCAAATTGGCAGTATGGTTACACCAATGAGGTGGAGTCTGAAATCAAAGATATGGTGCAGGTAGCAGAGTAAAATGCATAACCAGGCCAGGCAAGATCGCCCAACCGGAGGCTGGGCTGGACAGCCTACGCTCTGCTTCGGCTGCCCTTGCTGGCAACGTTATGTGCTTCAACGAAGAGATATGAACTTTGAGTAAATGGCTTTACCTAATAGTTGTTTTTGTCATGGCCGGTTTGCTTTATCCAATAATCTATCTCCTGGGCCTAGAAAGGTTAGGGGGCGGAGCTTTACTGAAGGTCCCGGAGTTCATCTTGTATAGCGTGCTAATAGGATTCTTCTTGTATCCGTTCATGGAGGGTTATAGACGCTATAAAATGGGTAGTCACTCATTGGCTGTTATTTTTCTTATCTCCGGAATAATTTTACCAGTTATAAGTGGCGCTTTTTTAATAATTTTATTTGAATCTATGTTGAAGTCTGGAAGCCATGGATGACACAGCAGCACATAACCAGGCCAAGCAAGCTCGCCCAGCTATGAGCTGGGCTGGACGGCCTACGCTACGCTTCGGCCGCCCTTGTTGGCAACGTTAAGCACACTATGAAATCTGCATTTTTATTACAGCACTTACACGTCATCGCAGAAGATAATGAATGTGTAAAAGTCATTGGTCTCTACGCAAGTAAAGAGGATGCCCTAGGCGCTATTGAAAGGTTAGCTTCTCAACCTGGGTTCTCTGGTTGCCCAAAGCTAATTGATCCTCTTGAGGACGATGAGGAAAGTGGGTTTTATATTGATGAATATGAGATAGGCCAAGACCATTGGTCCGAGGGGTACGTTACAGTCTAATGC
>NZ_CP174332.1:4355000-4465000 GCF_052468095.1 Microbulbifer maximicatervae (SeqCode) | reverse complement strand
GTAGAGAATACCAAGGCGCTTGAGAGAACTCTGGTGAAGGAACTAGGCAAAATGGTACCGTAACTTCGGGAGAAGGTACGCCGGTTTTGGTGATGGGACTTGCTCCCTAAGCTGAGGCCGGTCGAAGTGACCAGGTGGCTGCGACTGTTTATTAAAAACATAGCACTCTGCAAACTCGTAAGAGGACGTATAGGGTGTGACGCCTGCCCGGTGCCGGAAGGTTAATTGATGGGGTTAGCTTCGGCGAAGCTCTTGATCGAAGCCCCGGTAAACGGCGGCCGTAACTATAACGGTCCTAAGGTAGCGAAATTCCTTGTCGGGTAAGTTCCGACCTGCACGAATGGCGTAACGATGGCCACGCTGTCTCCACCAGAGACTCAGTGAAATTGAAATCGCTGTTAAGATGCAGTGTACCCGCGGCTAGACGGAAAGACCCCGTGAACCTTTACTACAGCTTTGCACTGAACTTTGAGCCTATTTGTGTAGGATAGGTGGGAGGCTTTGAAGCAATGACGCTAGTTGTTGTGGAGCCGTCCTTGAAATACCACCCTGGTATGTTTGAGGTTCTAACTCTGGTCCGTTATCCGGATCGAGGACAGTGTATGGTGGGTAGTTTGACTGGGGCGGTCTCCTCCCAAAGAGTAACGGAGGAGTACGAAGGTGCACTCAGCATGGTCGGAAATCATGCAATGAGCATAATGGTATAAGTGCGCTTGACTGCGAGACAGACATGTCGAGCAGGTACGAAAGTAGGTCATAGTGATCCGGTGGTTCTGTATGGAAGGGCCATCGCTCAACGGATAAAAGGTACTCCGGGGATAACAGGCTGATACCGCCCAAGAGTTCACATCGACGGCGGTGTTTGGCACCTCGATGTCGGCTCATCACATCCTGGGGCTGAAGCCGGTCCCAAGGGTATGGCTGTTCGCCATTTAAAGTGGTACGCGAGCTGGGTTTAGAACGTCGTGAGACAGTTCGGTCCCTATCTGCCGTGGGCGTTGGAGATTTGAGAAGAGTTGCTCCTAGTACGAGAGGACCGGAGTGAACGAACCTCTGGTGTTCCGGTTGTCACGCCAGTGGCATTGCCGGGTAGCTATGTTCGGACGGGATAACCGCTGAAAGCATCTAAGCGGGAAGCCTCCTTCAAGATAAGATCTCCCTGAGGCCTTGAGCCTCCTGAAGGGCCGTGGAAGACTACCACGTTGATAGGCTGGGTGTGGAAGCGTTGTGAGGCGTTGAGCTAACCAGTACTAATTGCCCGTGCGGCTTGACCATACAACAGAGATGGTTACTAACGACTAGCTAAGCTAGCGGATTGTTGAATGAAAGACACACAATGATCGCTTGCGGTGTATTACTACAGATTGTTTTACCGACTTATTTGGGGTTATCGCCGGTCACCAACATGACCGAGGCAAACAGCGATAACGCGGCAGGCCAAGCACTTTGCTTATAAGACCAACGCCAACCCAAGCCAGTTTGCCTGACGACAATAGAGTTGTGGAACCACCTGATCCCTTGCCGAACTCAGAAGTGAAACGCAACATCGCCGATGGTAGTGTGGGGCTTCCCCATGTGAGAGTAGGTCATCGTCAGGCTTCTAATCCGAAAGGGCCACCCAATAGGGTGGCCCTTTTTTTATGGCTGAAAAAATATTTTAAAGAAGCAAAAAACAAAAAACTAAGAAATGGAAGAAAGAGGGAGCAGAAAGTACTTAGTAAAAATTAAATAGAAAAAATAAAAGTAATCCTGAAAAACTTTAATGCTCAACTTTCTATTTAAAAGTCAGTCAGTAAATAAAAAAGAAAAAGCTAAAATTACTTGAGCACCTTAAACAGACGCTCTCCTAAAAAGCCTATAAAAATAGCTCTTTACCGATCTTCTCTCCAAACGCCTTTACACTCACTCAAAAAATAATCCAACAAAATAACTCTCGCAAAAACCAGAAAAGTACCCATACCACTCCCGCCAAAAATTAAATTTAGCCGGTAAAAATATCGGTGATTTTTTAGTCTCTGCAGTAATCCCCTGTAACCACGGGGCCTGTAGCCCGTTTATTAAAGTTATACACAACTCTATCCAGACTTTCTGTTAGTAACACCTGGCTGTGGAAATCCGCGCAAAAAGTGCTGCTTTTTTACCCGCCTTGAGTGCAGCCAAGCAACCACGGGGCTGGCCGGGGATATCCCGGAGTTATACACAGCTCTATCCATGGTTTCTGTTGGTAACAAAGGCGCCATAAAACGGACATCAGTTATTAACAGTGTTATGAGCGATAAATCTGTGGATTACTGCGGCTGATTGGTACGCCAGTATGCGAGAGAAGAAAAATTTGGGGATAAAAAAAGCCCCACCAGGTGGGGCTTGGGCGAGCTAATAGGCAAAGGCGTTATCTGGAACGAGATCAAAGTTCATATCATTCAAACTGAGGTCTTCCAGTGGAACCAGCTCGGCAGGGAGAGCAAAGCGTCGTGTGGCATTGTTCTGGTGCCAATCCAATACTTCAATGTCTGCTGACTCTTCTTGCTGTAGATCTTGTAAAAAGGTCTTCAGCTCAGTGGTACTCGCAGTAATTAGCGACTGGTAGTCGTAGGTTCCCAGTAGTTTAACGAAGCGGTATTCATCTGTGGCCTCTTCAATACGCAGCCAGGCCTGCCCATTGGAATTACTATCCTTGCCGAGAATAACCGGGCCGTGATCATCGTCGAACACTGGAACGAGCTGATAATCGGGAACAGGTAGTATTGTCCCAACCCAAACCCAACCAGAGAGACTGATGCGGCTTAATTGCCATTCACAGAGCCATACCGTCTGATCATCGTCAATGCGAAATTCCCGGTACTCCCTTTGGCTTAAATAGTTGTCAAAGCTCACTTCGGCATTGGGGTTATCTTTACGAAAACTATGAAGCTGTTGTGTCATTTCATAGTTTACTTCCCAATGCTTTTTCAAGCGCCACTGCATTGGGTATTGGCCCCATTCAACGATATATTCTTCGTGCTCGCGAACAGTTTCGACTACGCGCCAAAAGGCACCGTCAATAAGAATGCAGGTATCCCCGAGCTTACAGCCCGGTGCAATGATGCTGCATTCAGGTGAGGCTTCGGATGCACTCACTAAGTGTTCGCTACGCCCTTCAATAACGTCATACCAGGGAAATCCGTGACGCAATGGTGGCGGGAATGCCAATGGCGGCCGGCCGCCAAGTAATCGTCGGAAGAGAACCGATTTTTCAATTTCAAGATCAGAAAGTGTATAGCCTTCCTGTTGTGTGATTTGGCCCCAGGCAAAGGCGGCTCGGATTAGGTGTTTTTCTCGGTCTGAAAAGCTCATGGGTGCAATCATGGGCAACTAAATAAGAAACCATACCACTGTGCAGGGGTGGGCGCTAATGCAAATGCAATTATCTGCCTTTTGCTGGATGACGACACCTTAGGAGCAGTTCGATACACTGGTTGGGATAAATTCGTTGGATAGGGGGTTGGCAGTGGTTTGGATACAGAGGTTTGCGATCTTCGCGGTTAGCTTGTTTATATGGCTATCTCCAGCAGTTGCAGAAGACGGAGAAGAAAATAACTTCGAGTCCTGCTACCTGGACGGCTGGAGCCATGCTCTGCACTGTACAAAGATACCGGTTGGTGAAGGAGAAGCGGCAGTAGATCTAGCGGTAATGATAGCCCCAGCAGTTAATGACATTGGACTGGAGCCACTTTATTTACTGGCCGGTGGCCCCGGTCAGGCAGCGAGTTATCTGACCCCGATTCTAAATGCCTTATATAAAGTCAATCAGAGTAGGGCGATCGTACTTGTCGATAGGCGCGGTTCGGGTTACTCGGCTGCATTTGACTGTGGGATCGACGGAGAAGTCCATATGGATCTGGAGGCGGTCACCGATCAATTCTCAACTTGCTACCTTGAAAACTCCTCCTTTGCTAAAACACTGCATAGCCGTCAAGCGGTTGATGATCTGGAGGAAGTGCGCCTTCAGTTGAGACATAAAAAAATTGCTTTGTGGGGAGGTTCTTGGGGAACTCGCACCGCGCTTCTTTACCTGCAATGGTATCCCGAAAGTTTAAGTGTCCTGATCCTGGATGCCGTAGCCCCGATTGATTCAAAAGTTTTTCTTACTGCGCAAGCTGCTGAAAAGGCGCTGCTAAAATTGGAGAAAGACTGCAGTCAGGATCCGGTGTGCTCCGAATTTGGCGATTGGAGATCTGACCTGGATAGCTTGCTTAGGGACTGGGATGGAAGAGCATCGAACTTCCCGGACCCCCATTCTGGTCGCACAATGGAAACAAGTGTTCCCCGTAGCTTCATACAAAACCTGATAAGGACCGCGCTCTACGCACCTGAAACGGCAGCGCAGTTACCATACGCTATTAGCCAGGCTGAGGAGGGTAATTATTTACCGCTATCGGGGTTGGTTGGACTTTTATCTGATGATGGAAGTATGTCTATGGGGCTCACCTTATCAGTTGCTTGCGCTGAAGAATTAAATCGCACTACAGAGGAAGAGCTGGCTGCAGATATTCGCGATAGCTTTTTAGGTGATGCTTTTTTTGAGATTTTTGCTGAGGGTTGCAAGGTGTGGCCCGTATCTCCTATCACTTACGAAGTCCCGGAAGAAAGAAATCATCCTGTGTTAATTATTTCCGGGGAAGCTGACCCTATTACCCCACATTATTATGCGGAACAAAGCTTGGGGTATCTTTCAGAATTAAAACAGGTAGTGGTTCCAGGTGGTGGACATATCAATAGTATGCGCGGTTGTATACCAAAGCTAATAGATGATTTTCTAAAATCTCCACTTGCTTCTTTAGATAGTGATTGTATTGCGGATATTCAAAGACCACCTTTTATGGCGGGTGCTTTTGGACCTGAAATTGATAAAGCGGTATCCAGTGAGTTGCTATCGAGCCAAGGGGATAACAAATGATTGCTGTTAAATCTATTCACAAGCAATTCTCTGGAAAGAAAGTACTCAAAGACCTGAATTTCAATATACCTGATGGCCAAATAACCGCTTTGCTGGGGGCTAATGGAGCCGGTAAAACTACATGCCTCAGAATTATAACGGGGTTGGTAAAACCGGATGAAGGTACAGTAATTGTTAGTGGGCTTAATGTGGCCGAAAAGCCATTAGAAATAAAGCGGCAATTGGGCGTTGTCGGCGATCGTGAAGGCTTGTATGAACGACTTACTGTAGCGGAGTACTTATCATTTTTTGCCAGTGCGCAGGGATTATTTGGGGCAGAGCTTAAGCGCGCATTGAATTCTGTTCGAGAAGAGCTGGAATTAGAAGATTTGTGGCAACGTCGGACAAAAGGCTTTTCCCAGGGGGAGAGAATGAAAGTGTCGCTGGCGCGGGCACTAGTTCACCGGCCTACGCATTTGATACTCGATGAACCGACTCGCGGGCTTGATGTCCTTGCAGCGAGACTGCTGCGGAAAACACTTCTGCGGTTGCGCTCTGAGGGCGTAGCCATTTTATTTTCCAGCCATATTATGGCTGAAGTTACTGAGTTGTCAGATAGAGTATTGGTGATGGCTAACGGTGCTATTGTCGATAGTGGTACCCCCGATGAGCTTGTAGAACGCACAGGCTGTAAAAACCTGGAAGATAGTTTCGTCACTCTGGCTTACGGGGTTAAAGGGGAGGTGATGGCATGAAATTTTTAAACCTATTATTTACTCCCGCCATGCCTGCTCTTCTGAAGAAGGAGTCTTTAGAGGTTTGGCGTGACCGGCGAGCACTGTATTTATCTTTGCTGTTTGCCATTTCATTTCCCGGAATGATCGCATCGATGACTCTGTTTATGTTTAAGTCCCAAGGGGAGAGGACATTTCAGCTAGCGTTGTTAGGCGGGCAGGATTTACCAGTATTAGAGCAGCAGCTGAGTAAAGGGCGGGTGGAACTGGATAGCCTGTCAGAAGGGGACCCGATAGCTTTACTTGATGAAGGTTACGATGCAGTTGTGAAAATTGATGAAGGTTTTTCTACCGATTATCGCAATTTCCGCAGCCCCAAGGTTTATTTGTATGTTGATAGCTCCGATCGTTTCAGCGGGCAAGGCGCGAGTCATGTTCAACAAAAGCTGGGTGAGCTACAACAGCTCATTGTTCAACAAAGAATGGTCGCTAGGGGAGTCCCACTAAAAACAATAGCACCCTGGCAAGTCCAGGTCAGGGATGTCAGTACCCCGTCTACCCGCAGTGCCTGGATTGTTGGTTCAATACCGACACTCTTGATAATGACGCTGTTTATAGGTTGCCTGTCCTCGTCCATTGATGCCTCTGCCGGTGAGCGGGAGAGAATGAGTTTTGAGGTATTACTGCAACAACCTCTGGCCGCCTGGCAGGTGGTCCTGGCCAAGGTTCTCGCTGTAGCCAGTATCAGTTGGTTATCTTCAATTCTCGCGTTAGTTTCGCTAATGGCTGTTTTTCCATTTTTGCCCTTGGCTGAAATGGGGATACAACATGCAACTACGCTGAGTGGCATGGTTGCTATGGCGCTAGCCCTGCTCCCACTGGCTCTATTGGTTGCCGTACTGCAAATATTGTTAGCGTTGCGTTCCCAGTCATTTAAAGATGCCCAAACTCAATTGAGTATATTGCAGATTTTACCTGTCACTATGTTGTTAATATTGGATATGTCATCCATAGAGCTAGAGGAGCCTGCCTGGCAGTTGGTCCCGCTGGTCGCGCAACAGCAGTGGTTTAAGGCTCTACTGGTTGGGGATACGGTCTCCATATCTCTGATGATCGCTGGCTCACTAGTCAGCCTTTTGTTGGTTGTTGGGTGTATATTAGGCGGTGCCCGAGCGCTGCAGCGAGAGAGTCTGCTCGGAGCTACCTAGCTTACTGATTTAGAGAGTTGTACTGGTATGAGTGACTTTCGTGAAGGGTTATTAAGTATCAACCTGAGGTCTATAGCAGATAACTATCAGGATCTGGCTAATCGCTTGAAAGCCGGCACCCGGTGCGGTGCTGTGGTTAAAGCGGATGCTTACGGCTTGGGAATGGCTCATGTTGCACCGGCGCTATACGCTCAGGGATGCCGCGATTTCTTTGTGGCCACCCAAGTCGAGGGGGAGCGCTTGCGCAGTGACCTCGGCAACGATGTGAATATAGTCATTTTTACCGGTGTCAGGCCTGGTGCTGAACTAGAGTGCGCTCGCGCGGGGTTGATCCCCACATTGTTTACTCTGGATCAATTGAAGAGCTGGGTTGAAATCTGCGAGAAAGCTCAGTTGGAGGCCCCTTGCGCCGTAAAAATTGATACCGGCATGACTCGGCTGGGATTGACCCCAGATGAGTTCGAATTGCTGCTCAAGGACCGCCCTCTCTTGGAGTCCGCCGATGTTCGGATGTTCTTCAGTCATCTTGCCTGTGCAGATCAGCCCCAGCATCCGCATAACAAGCTTCAGTTGAACGAGTTTAAGACCGCGGGCGATCGCTTGCGGGAACTGTGCCCGGATATTCAGCTCAGCCTTGCGAACTCATCCGGCATCTTTTTGGGTGAGGACTATCACTTTGATATTGCCCGACCGGGCTCCGCACTATACGGCCTTAACCCTGTCCCTGAGGCTGAAAACCCGATGCGTCCAACGGTGACTTTGGGTTTGCCAATTGTCCAAAAGCGCTATGTCAGTCAGTCCCGGTCTGTGGGGTATGGTGCGACCCAGGAAGTTCCCGGAGATAGTTGGCTTGCGGTAGCTCGGGGTGGATATGCCGATGGCATTATACGAGCCCAAGGGGGGCGGGGGCGCGGATGGGGGCATGGCCGCCCTCTGCCAATTGTCGGGCGTATATCAATGGACTCTACCACTTTCGATATTTCGGGTCTCAGCGAAGAGGAGCGGGACTCCCTTCAGTCGATCGAGATTCTCAATGACCAGCTTACGGTGGATGAGGTCGCTGGGTATGCCGGGACTATCGGTTATGAAGTCCTGACGAGCCTCGGGCATCGCTATGGCCGCCATTATGTAAAAGGTTGAACAAATTGCAGGACGTCGCCGCAAAAACACCATTAGAACAGCTTCGCCCGGTGCTGGAGCTTCTGGCGGATGGGGAAATACACTCGGGAGAATCCCTCGGGAATGCGCTTGGTGTCAGCCGAGCCGCTGTTTGGAAACAACTACAAAAGCTCGAGAGCTACGGCCTGACGCTTGAGTCTGCTAAGGGGCGAGGTTATCGCTTGCCGGGAGGTCTCGACCTGCTATCTGAGCAGACTGTTACCGCTCAGCTGGATGGTTCAGCCCGAGCGCTACTGCGCGAGTTGCAGGTTTTTGATGAGTTGAGTTCAACGAACTCCCTGTTACTGGAACGTTTTGAAGAAGGTAAGGGACACGCTGTAGCGATTCTCGCCGAGCGGCAAAGTGCCGGTCGGGGCCGCCGTGGTCGCAACTGGGTCAGCCCCTATGCCACAAGTATCAGCCTCTCAGTGGGCTGGGAGTTTAATGGCGGTGTACAAAGCCTGGAGGGGTTGAGTCTTGCCGTCGGTGTTGCTGTGGCAAAAGCGCTCGAGCGTTTTTCTGTACCGGGCGTGCGCCTGAAGTGGCCAAATGATGTGTGGTGCCAGGGCCGTAAATTGGCCGGTGTATTACTTGAGCTAAAAGGGGATTTAACCGACCGCTGTTCAGTGGTTATCGGCATTGGGTTGAATAATGGTCTCAACGCAAAGACAGCAGAGGAGATTGATCAACCATGGGCAGATCTCCAGCAAGTCCGTCCTGGTATTGGCCGCAGTGAATTAACTGCGGCGATACTCAGCGAGCTGTTACCGATGCTGGAAACTTACCCGGAAGGGGGCTTCGCCGCTTACCGGGAATCGTGGTCAACCCTAGACCAGTTTGCCGGGCAGCCAGTTCAGTTGCGGTCAGGTAATTTGAGCTGGGAAGGTGTTGCGGCCGGTGTCGATGAAAAAGGAGCCTTGTTACTCGACACTGATAAAGGGCAAAAGTCATTTCATGGGGGGGAAATCTCGTTGCGGGGGCAGGTGTGATTCTAGAGCTGGATGTCGGCAATACACGGGGTAAGTGGCGCTACCTGGTCGAAGGCGAGGTGATAGCCCGTGGTGATATCGAAACTGGGCAGTTGCGCCAGCAGGTTTTGCCTGAGGGTTGGGCAGACCTAACCCCCTACCGTTTTCGGGTAGTGAATGTTGCCGGTCCCGTTGTTGCTGAATTCTTGAGTCGGGTGGCCCGAGACCTGTTCACACTGGAGGCTGAATTCTCGGCAGTAGCGCCCCAATGTGCCGGCGTTATCTGCGGGTATGAAGACCACTCCGCCCTGGGGGTGGATCGGTGGCTGGCAATGTTGGCGGCCTACCAGCAATCTCCCCGAGCATCATTAATTGTGGATTGCGGCAGTGCGGTCACCTTAGATTTGCTGGACAATAGCGGGCGCCACATTGGGGGATATATCGTTCCCGGTTTCGGATTGATGAATCGCGTTCTCAGTGTCGATACTCATGCAGCAAAGAGTCGTGAGGCACTGGCCCTGACAAAAACATTGGGCGCGGGACGCAATACCAATGAGGCGATAAACCGTGGCCTCTTGCTGATGGTGTTGGGTGCGGTTGATCGAGCAATGGAAGAATTGCAGGTCCACTCCGGTTCCCCCCCTTTATTGTGGTTAACCGGTGGAGATGCGCAGTTGCTCTCCGCAGTTTACCAGCACGAACATCGCCTGGTTCCCGATTTGGTGATGGATGGGTTGGCCCTTAGTAATCCATAAAAATTTACTCTGTTATGCGCTGGATAGCCCTTTCTTTAGTCGCCCTGAACGCTGTGCTTTTTGCCTGGTATATGTTGGTAGCGCCGTCTCCGCAGTTAAGTAGCGGCAAGAGCCCGATCCCTCACGAGTCGGAGGGAAAGAAAATTACCCTCGTTAGCGAAATATCCCCTGAAGAGCTGCCTGCTCCAGAGAAGGCCGGGGCACTGAGTAAGGAGTCCTTTGAGGTTGAGCAGCTTTGTACGCTGTTGGGGCCTTTCGCGGAGGAGTACCAGGGCGAGGATCTCTTGCAGCGAATCCGGTCCCTTCAGGTTAAAGCCGAGCTGCGTGATATAGAAATGCAGGGGCAGATGCGCTACTGGGTATATCTGCCGCCACTGAGTTCGAGGCGGGAGGCCTACAAGCGCTTGCGTGAACTACAGTCTCAGGGGATCGACAGCTATGTCATTCCCAAAGGCGCATTGGAAAATGGCATTTCATTTGGGATTTTCAGTGAGCGAGCCCGAGCTGAGTCCCATACCAGCGTTTTGAAGGAGAGGGGGGTTACCGCGCAGTTCAAGGAGGAGCCGCAAACCTATATGGAGCGGTGGATAGTTATGCCCCCCGGCAGCACAGAAAGTCTTGCAGAAGAATTTTGGCGACAATTGCAAAGTGAATACCCGGACCTGGATCGGCGCCCAAATCTTTGTTCTGAAGTGCTTGGCTAACAAAAAAGCAGATTTATCAGAAAATCATCAGGTGGCGTCTCGAATCGCTGTTTTTTTCAACAAGTTGGAATAGGCGACATAAAAAATATGATTTATCTGCAAAAAGGGTGTTGCGTGTCGAGATAAGTTCCCATAGAATCCCGCCTCCATTGACGAGGGTGACTTAACAACTTCGGCAATGAACGGGATAGGGCTGGCGTAGCTCAGTTGGTAGAGCAGCTGACTTGTAATCAGCCGGTCGGGGGTTCGACTCCTCTCGCCAGCTCCATTTTCATCCCGTTGCTGTCAAAATTAGGTTTCGCTGCTAAGTATGTGAAATTTAAAGAAAAATTGTTGACAGCGCAGCGAGATGTGTAGACAATGCACACCGCTTTGAGCAGGGGTTCCCGAGTGGCCAAAGGGATCAGACTGTAAATCTGACGCGAAAGCTTCGGTGGTTCGAATCCACCCCCCTGCACCATATTACACCTTAGGGTGTTGCGCGAAATCTAAGGGTTTCGCATGGAGGTCCCGAAAGCGGGCATAGTTCAATGGTAGAACCTCAGCCTTCCAAGCTGATGATGCGGGTTCGATCCCCGCTGCCCGCTCCAAGTTTTGGGGTTGGTTGGAATGCTCTCCAGGGTGCAACATTTTAAGGTGCCGTTATCGGCAAGATTTTAGCTCATGTAGCTCAGGGGTAGAGCACACCCTTGGTAAGGGTGAGGTCGGCGGTTCAAATCCGCCCATGAGCTCCATTTTATATGACCGCAAGAGTGAAAGCTCTTGCGGTTGTTTGTGTCCGGGGTCGGATTTTCCGGGTCGGATGTGCATGTTCTGGACGTGGGTGGTGCCGTTATCGGCTCGCCTATATAATAGGAGGCTGCAATGGCAAAAGAAAAGTTTGAACGTTCCAAGCCCCACGTGAACGTGGGCACCATCGGTCACGTTGACCACGGTAAAACCACCCTGACCGCTGCTCTGACCCGCGTATGTGCGGAAGTTTGGGGCGGTGACGCTGTTGCTTTCGACGGTATCGACAATGCACCGGAAGAGCGTGAGCGCGGTATCACCATCGCTACTTCTCACGTTGAGTACGAGTCCCCGACTCGCCACTACGCTCACGTAGATTGCCCGGGACACGCCGACTACGTTAAGAACATGATCACCGGTGCTGCTCAGATGGACGGCGCTATCCTGGTATGTTCCGCAGCTGACGGCCCCATGCCGCAGACTCGTGAGCACATCCTGCTTTCCCGTCAGGTAGGTGTACCTTACATCGTTGTATTCCTGAACAAAGCGGACATGGTAGACGACGAAGAGCTGCTCGAGTTGGTAGAAATGGAAGTTCGCGAACTTCTGGACCAGTACGAGTTCCCAGGTGACGACACTCCGATCATCGTTGGTTCCGCTCTGATGGCCCTGAACGGCGAAGACGACAACGAAATGGGTACTACCGCTGTTAAGAAGCTGGTAGAGACTCTGGACGAGTACATCCCTGAGCCAGAGCGCGCTGTAGATCAGCCGTTCCTGATGCCGATCGAAGACGTATTCTCTATCTCTGGCCGTGGTACTGTTGTAACTGGTCGTGTAGAGCGCGGTGTGATCAACACTGGCGACGAGATCGAAATCGTTGGAATCAAAGAAACCACCACTACTACCTGTACTGGTGTTGAAATGTTCCGCAAGCTGCTCGACGAAGGTCGTGCTGGTGAGAACATCGGCGCACTGCTGCGCGGCACTAAGCGTGACGAAGTAGAGCGTGGTCAGGTACTGGCTAAGCCGGGCTCCATCACTCCGCACACCAAGTTCGAAGCGGAAGTGTATGTACTGTCCAAGGACGAAGGTGGTCGTCACACCCCGTTCTTCAAAGGCTACCGTCCTCAGTTCTACTTCCGTACTACCGACGTAACTGGTGCGGTAGAGCTGCCGGAAGGTACTGAAATGGTAATGCCGGGCGACAACATTCAAATGGTTGTTACCCTGATCGCTCCGATCGCCATGGAAGACGGCCTGCGCTTCGCTATCCGCGAAGGTGGTCGTACCGTAGGTGCGGGCGTTGTTGCTAAGATCATTGAGTAATCTTTGATTTCTGCATCACAATATTCTATGTGGTGCACCAGGTGGGAGAGTTCCTGTAGCTCTCTCATCTTTGAGTGCGAAAGTGCTCACACTGTACAGGCCAGTAGTTCAATTGGTAGAGCACCGGTCTCCAAAACCGGGTGTTGGGGGTTCGAGTCCCTCCTGGCCTGCCATTTTTAATCACTCCGCTTAGATAAGCTTAGGGGTGTCGCAAAACCCTACTTGTCAGTGGGGCTTTTGTGTTTATGAGCGCTAAAAGATTATCTATAGTGCGCTAAGGGCTTCTTATATGAATGCTAAAACAGAAGCGAAAACCTTTCGTCTTGACGGTCTGAAGTGGTTGTTAATAGTGCTGCTGGTGGGCGGTGCTGTTGCAGGCAATTCATATTATGCCGAATTCCCTTTGTTTTACCGAGTGTTGGCAGTAACTGCCATCTGTCTGGTAGCTCTGGTTGTGGCTGTAAATACCGCCAAAGGCAATGCGTTGTGGCAACTGTTGCGCGAAGCGCAAACTGAAGTCAGGCGTGTGGTTTGGCCGACCCGCCAAGAAGCAACCCAGACCACAGCGATTGTGGTTGTTTTCGTGTTGATTATGGCGCTTATCTTGTGGGCGCTTGATTCGGCTCTGGGTTGGGCGGCTTCCAAATTTATCGGCTAAAGGTTGATACATGTCAAAGAATTGGTATGTGGTCCAGGCTTACTCGGGCTATGAGAAGCGTGTCGCCAGCTCCCTGAAAGAGCGCATTGAGCTGAACGAAATGGACCACCTGTTTGGTGAGGTCCTGGTTCCCACGGAAGAAGTGGTTGAGATGCGCGCAGGGCAAAAGCGTAAGAGTGAGCGCAAATTTTTCCCGGGCTATGTCCTGGTAGAAATGGAATTGAATGACGATACCTGGCACTTGGTGAAAGAAACTCCCCGAGTACTGGGTTTTATCGGCGGTAAGGCGGATAAGCCAGCCCCGATTACTGACCGCGAAGCGCAGGCTATCCTGAATCGCATAGACGATTCCGCCGATAAGCCCAAGCCCAAGACTCTGTTTGAGCCCGGTGAAATGGTTCGAGTTATCGACGGTCCGTTTAATGATTTCAACGGTGTGGTTGAAGAGGTTAACTACGAGAAGAGTCGCTTGCGAGTGGCTGTGTTGATCTTCGGACGTTCCACCCCGGTTGAACTGGAGTTCAGTCAGGTAGAGAAGACCTGATTCCAGTATAAATTTTTTGCCCCCTTTCGCCGCGAGGTGGAAGGGGGTTTTCGCGTCCCCGAAAAATGAGTTTTCATTTCGGGGTTCGGGGAGCTTGCCCTTAAACCTTATGGCTGAGTGGTGGGCGTTAATACCCAACTAGAGGAGAGCTGTAATGGCTAAGAAAGTAGAAGCTTATATCAAGCTGCAAGTTAAGGCCGGTCAGGCCAACCCGAGTCCGCCCGTTGGTCCCGCACTGGGTCAGCACGGTGTGAACATCATGGAATTCTGTAAGGCGTTCAACGCCCAGACCCAGAGCCTCGAGCCAGGTCTGCCAGTTCCAGTTGTAATCTCTGTATACAACGACCGCTCCTTCACCTTCATCATGAAGTCGCCGCCCGCCGCTGTACTGCTGCGCAAGGCTGCCAAGATCAAGAGCGGTTCCGGTCGTCCGAACACTGAGAAAGTGGGTAAAGTAACCCGCGCTCAGCTGGAAGAGATCGTAGAAATGAAGAAAGCAGACCTGACTGCATCCGACTTGGACGCGGCCGTGCGCACTATCGCCGGTTCCGCTCGCAGCGCCGGTATCGAAGTGGAGGGTCTCTAAGTGGCTAAATTGAGCAAGCGTCAGCGCGTAATCGCTGAGAAAGTTGAAGCTGGTAAGGCTTACGGTATCGAAGAAGCCGTAGCCCTGCTGAAAGAGCTGTCCAACGTTAAGTTTGCAGAAACTGTAGACGCTTCCGTAAACCTGGGCATCGACCCACGTAAATCCGATCAGGCTGTTCGCGGTGCAACTACTCTGCCGCACGGTACTGGTAAAGAAGTTCGCGTAGCTGTTTTCACCCAGGGTGCTAACGCTGACGCCGCTAAAGAAGCGGGCGCTGACTTGATCGGTATGGACGAGCTGGCTGCCGACGTTAAAGCAGGCAAGATGGACTTCGACGTAGTAATCGCTTCCCCCGATGCGATGCGCGTTGTAGGTCAACTGGGTCAAATCCTCGGCCCGCGCGGCCTGATGCCGAACCCGAAGACTGGCACTGTAACTCCAGACGTTGCTACTGCGGTTAAAAATGCCAAAGCTGGTCAGGTGCGTTTCCGCGCTGACAAAGGCGGCATTATCCACGGTGGTATCGGTAAAGTTGCTTTCGATGCGAACTCTCTGAAAGAGAACCTGGAAGCTCTGGTTGCCGACCTGAAGAAAGCCAAGCCGGCTTCTGCAAAAGGTGTATATCTGAAGAAGATCACCCTGAGCACCACTATGGGCCCGGGTCTGGTTATCGATCAGTCTTCCCTGAACATCTAAATATCACTGCGGGGTGTGATCACCTCTCAGTAAATCGAACTTTGGGGTCCACCTGAATGCTTCGGCAGAAGGTGGGCCGTCAAAGACCGTAGGTGTCAGGTGCGTTGAGGTTTAACGTGCCTGGCTTAATCCGAACTTCGGCCAGGTTGGCCATTGCGAGGTTCGAGCCTACGCAGACGGTGTCGCCCAAACCAGTATTTTTACTGGATTTGAGCTTTATGCACCGGAACGGATCGGACGTTTAAGTCCGGTTTTTTTCAAATCCAGGAGTGACACTATGGCTATTGGACTCGAAGACAAGAAAGCGATTGTCGCAGATGTCCAGCAAGCTGCTGAAGGTGCTCTGTCTGCGGTTGTTGCGGATTCCCGCGGCGTAACCGTGAATGACATGACCACTCTGCGCAAAGAGGCTCGCGAGAACGGCGTTTGGTTGAAAGTCGTCCGCAACACTCTGGCGCGTCGCGCTCTGGCAGGTACCGAATACGAATGTCTGACTGACAAATTCGTAGGTCCTAGCATCATTGCATTCTCTAACGAACACCCAGGTGCCGGCGCGCGCATCCTGAGCCAGTTCGCTAAAGGCAATGACAAGCTGGAACTGAAAGGTGCTGCCTTCGAAGGCGCGATCACCGACGTCGCATTGTTGGCAAGCCTGCCGACTTACGACGAGGCGATCGCCAAGCTGATGAGCGTGTTGAAAGAAGCATCTGCTGGCAAGCTGGTTCGCACTATTGCGGCCGTTCGCGACCAAAAAGAGCAGGAAGCTGCGTAATTTTTTCGCTAGAGCGAATCGCAGTTTCAAAACGAAATACGAGCAGCTACTGCTCAAACCAATTCAGGTACTGAATCATGTCTCTGACTAAAGAAGATATCATCAATGCTGTTGCCGAAATGTCCGTTAAGGATGTTGTTGAGCTGATCGAAGCAATGGAAGAGAAATTCGGCGTAACTGCTGCTGCAGCAGTTGTAGCTGGCCCAGCTGGTGGCGAAGCTGCCGCTGAAGAGAAAGACTCTTTCGACGTAATCCTGACTTCCCCAGGCGACAAGAAAGTGAACGTGATCAAAGTTGTTCGCGGCATCACTGGCCTGGGCTTGAAAGAAGCTAAAGGTCTGGTAGACGGCGCTCCGAGCCCGCTGAAAGAAGGCGTAAGCAAAGACGAAGCTGAAGCAGCTAAGAAAGAGCTGGAAGAAGCTGGCGCAGTTGTAGAACTGAAGTAATTCGGTTCTTGCGTCTCCCGCTAGCTGTCGCGTAAAGCGGCGGGTAGCGGTAAGGCTGGTGGACTTTTGTCCGCCGGCCTTTTTGCCGTTTGCGGTACTGAGGTTTTTACCGGTGCCGGCGGGATTTAAAAACCGTGGCAAACCTCATTTAACCATAGCGCAGTAGCGCTACCCAAAAGCAAGCGGAGAGGTTTCTGGCCAGTGCAGGCAAGTTGCATTGACCAGAGGCTTCTCGCCCGGAGGGGCTCTGGACTGGAGTCCCACGAAGTCTTGTCACTGATCAAGCTGGGGAATTTGAATGGCTTACTCATATACTGAGAAAAAACGTATCCGCAAGGATTTTGGCAAACTGCCTAAGGTCATGGATGTGCCCTTTCTGCTTGCGATACAGCTCGATTCTTATCGCAACTTTACACAGGCCGACAAGCGCCCCGACGACCGTATGGACGTTGGCCTGCAAGCGGCGTTTAAATCTGTATTTCCGATTGTCAGCTATTCCGGCAATGCCGCCCTGGAGTACGTAAGTTATACGCTGGGTAAGCCCGCTTTTGACGTTAAGGAATGTACCCTGCGCGGCGTTACCTATGCATGTCCGCTGCGCGTGCGCGTGCGTCTGATTATTTACGATAAAGAATCTGCGAATAAGTCCATTAAGGACATTAAAGAGCAGGAAGTTTACATGGGCGAGATTCCGCTCATGACCGACAACGGTACCTTCGTAATCAATGGTACCGAGCGCGTTATCGTATCCCAGCTGCACCGTTCCCCGGGTGTATTCTTCGATCACGACAAAGGCAAGACTCACTCTTCCGGTAAGCTGTTGTACGCCGCGCGTGTCATCCCCTACCGTGGCTCATGGCTGGACTTCGAGTTCGATCCGAAAGACCTGGTGTTTGTGCGTATCGATCGTCGCCGTAAATTGCCAGCGACTATTCTGCTGCGTGCCCTGGGTTACACCTCCCAGGAAATGCTGGAAATGTTCTTCGAGACCAGCACCTTTGAGCTGTTGGAAGACCGTGTTAGCCTGGAGCTGATTCCGTCTCGCCTGCGCGGTGATGTTGCTTCTTTTGACATCAAAGACGGCCAGGGCAAGGTGATTGTCGAAGAGGGTCGCCGTATTACCCCGCGTCATATCCGTCAGTTGGAAAAGGCCGGCGTAGAAAAGCTGGAAGCACCGCTCGAGTACCTGTTTGGCCGTGTACTGGCGAACGACATCATCGATGAGTCCACCGGTGAGATCGCGATCGACTGTAACACCGAGATTACTGATGAAGTAATCGCCAAGCTGCGTGTACTGAACGTTAAGAGTTTCCAAACCCTGTACACCAACGACCTGGATCGCGGTCCGTTTATCTCCGACACCCTGCGTGCAGAGCCTTCTCGCACTGTGTTGGAAGCGCTGGTAGAGATCTACCGTATGATGCGCCCGGGCGAACCGCCCACCAAGGAGTCCGCAGAAGCGCTGTTCGAGAACTTGTTCTTTACCGACGAGCGTTACGACCTGTCCGCTGTTGGCCGCATGAAGTTCAACCGACGCCTGGGTCGCGAAGACGAGACTGGCCCCGGCACTCTGAGCAAAGAAGATATCGTCGAAGTTCTGAAGACTCTGATCGATATCCGCAACGGTCAGGGCATGGTCGACGATATCGATCACCTGGGTAACCGTCGCGTGCGTTCCGTAGGCGAAATGGCTGAAAACCAGTTCCGCGTTGGCCTGGTACGTGTAGAGCGCGCTGTTAAAGAGCGCCTGTCCATGGCGGAGTCCGAAGGCCTGATGCCTCAGGACCTGATCAATGCCAAGCCGGTTGCCGCTGCCGTGAAGGAATTCTTCGGTTCCTCGCAGCTGTCCCAGTTTATGGACCAGAACAACCCGCTGTCGGAAGTGACTCACAAGCGTCGTGTTTCCGCCCTCGGCCCGGGTGGTTTGACCCGTGAGCGCGCTGGCTTTGAGGTGCGCGATGTACACCCGACTCACTACGGCCGCGTATGTCCGATTGAGACGCCGGAAGGACCGAACATCGGTCTGATTAACTCCCTGGCTACTTACGCCCGCGCCAACCATTACGGTTTCCTCGAGAGCGCCTACCGCAAAGTGGTCGATGGCAAGGTAACTGATGAAATTGCGTACCTGTCCGCGATCAATGAAGCCAACTTCATTATTGCCCAGGCATCTGCGGAAGTAGATGACAACGGTAACTTTGTTGATGACCTGATCAGCGTGCGTCACCAGGGCGAATTTACCCTGAAAGCACCGAGCGAAATCCAGTATATGGATGTTTCCGCCAAGCAGGTGGTTTCCGTAGCTGCGGCGATGATTCCATTCCTCGAGCACGATGACGCCAACCGTGCATTGATGGGATCGAACATGCAACGTCAGGCGGTACCGACCCTGCGCGCTGAAAAGCCGCTGGTGGGCACCGGTATGGAGCGCACTGTAGCGCGCGACTCCGGCGTGTGTGTGGTTGCTAAGCGCGGCGGCATTATTGAGCGCGTTGATTCCAGCCGTGTGGTTGTTCGCGTGGCCGATGCTGAGGTGGAAGCCGGTGATGCAGGTGTGGATATCTACAACCTGACCAAATACATCCGCTCCAACCAGAATACCTGTATCAACCAGCGCCCGATCGTTAATACTGGCGATCGTGTAGTCCGTGGCGATATTCTCGCCGATGGTCCCTCTGTAGACCTGGGTGAGCTGGCTCTGGGCCAGAATATGCGCATCGCATTTATGCCCTGGAATGGTTACAACTTTGAGGACTCCATCCTCATCAGTGAGCGCGTTGTACAGGAAGACCGCTTCACCACCATCCACATTCAGGAGCTGACCTGTATTGCCCGCGATACCAAGCTGGGCAGTGAGGAAATTACTGCGGATATCCCCAATGTTGGCGAATCTGCCCTGAATAAGCTGGACGAGTCCGGCATCGTATACATCGGCGCAGAAGTAGGCGCTGGCGATATCCTGGTCGGTAAGGTCACTCCGAAGGGCGAAGCCCAGCTGACTCCGGAAGAAAAACTGCTGCGCGCAATCTTCGGAGAGAAAGCTTCCGACGTTAAGGACACCTCCCTGCGCGCGCCCAGTGGCACCCGCGGTACGGTGATCGACGTTCAGGTATTTACCCGCGACGGCCTGCAGAAAGACCAGCGCTCCCTCGATATCGAGAAGTCACAGCTGGACGAGGTCCGCAAGGATCTGAACGAGGAATATCGCATTGTAGAAGGTGCGACCTTCGAGCGCCTGCAACAAGCTCTGCTGGGCCAAAAGGCCGCCGGTGGTAAGGGCGTTAAGAAGGGCGATGAGATGACCGCTGAAGTCCTCGCCGCCCTGCCGCGCGAAGACTGGTTCAAGCTGCGTATGGAAGACGACAGCCTGAACGATCAGCTGGAAAAAGCGGAAGCTCAGCTGAAAGAGCGTCGCAAGCTGCTCGACGAAGCCTTCGAAGACAAGAAGAAGAAACTGGAGTCCGGCGATGACCTGGCTCCGGGCGTGCTGAAAATCGTCAAGGTTTACCTGGCGATCAAACGCCGCATCCAGCCGGGCGACAAGATGGCCGGTCGTCACGGTAACAAAGGTGTTATCTCCGTAATCAAGCCCGTTGAGGACATGCCATATGACCAAAACGGTGAGCCGGTAGATATCGTCCTGAACCCGCTGGGCGTTCCCTCGCGGATGAACGTTGGTCAGGTTCTGGAAATGCACTTGGGCATGGCCGCTAAAGGCCTCGGCGTTAAAGTCGACAAGATGATCAAGGAGCAGCAGGAAATCGCCAAGGTGCGCGGATTCCTGGAAGAGGTCTACAACTCCACTGGCGGACGCAAGGAAGAACTCGACGAGTTCTCCGATGTGGAAGTCATGACCATGGCGCAAAACCTGCGTCGCGGCGTACCTATGGCGACCCCGGTATTTGACGGTGCCGATGAAAGTGAGATCAAGCAGCTGCTGCGTCTTGCCGATATCCCGGACTCCGGTCAGATCACCCTGCACGACGGCCGCACCGGCGATGCTTTCGAGCGTCCGGTAACTGTGGGCTACATGTACATGCTGAAGCTGAACCACTTGGTAGACGACAAGATGCACGCGCGTTCTACCGGTTCCTACAGCTTGGTTACCCAGCAGCCGCTGGGTGGTAAAGCCCAGTTCGGTGGTCAGCGTTTCGGGGAGATGGAAGTGTGGGCGCTGGAAGCTTACGGCGCTGCATACACCCTGCAGGAAATGCTCACGGTTAAATCCGATGACGTGGAAGGCCGTACCAAGATGTACAAGAACATCGTGGACTCCGACCACCGCATGGAGCCGGGCATGCCGGAATCCTTCAACGTACTGGTTAAGGAAATCCGCTCTCTCGGTATGAACTTCGAGCTTGAGCACGAGTAAATCCGAACCCGTACCGAAGCCTGTTGGCAGGTGAAATGAGACAAGTGCCAGCGCCCCTCGAAGCAGTGGGGCAGCTGGCTAGCCCGGCGGCTAGTGCGAGAGCCGGGTTGACTACCCCCTAGTGGAGGAAAGGCCTTGAAAGATTTATTAAATCTGGTGAAGTCCCAGGAGCAGCTGGAAGAGTTTGATGCGATTCGTATCGGTCTGGCATCACCGGACATGATTCGCTCCTGGTCCTACGGCGAAGTGAAAAAGCCGGAGACCATCAACTACCGTACCTTTAAGCCTGAGCGTGAAGGCTTGTTCTGTGCCAAGATCTTTGGCCCGGTAAAAGACTACGAGTGCCTGTGCGGTAAGTACAAGCGCATGAAGCACCGCGGCATTATCTGTGAGAAGTGTGGCGTTGAAGTGACCAAGGCCAAGGTTCGCCGTGAGCGCATGGGTCACATCGAGCTGGCCAGCCCGGTTGCACACATCTGGTTCCTGAAGTCCCTGCCGTCCCGTATCGGCCTGCTGCTGGACATGACCCTGCGCGATATCGAGCGCGTGCTGTACTTCGAATCTTACGTTGTTACCGAGCCGGGTATGACTACCCTGGAGCGCGGCCAGCTGCTGAATGACGAGCAGTACTTTGAGGCGATGGAAGAGTTCGCCGATGAGTTTGAAGCGAAAATGGGTGCCGAGGCGATCCAGGAGCTGATGGCGGACATCGAGCTGCCCGCAGAAATCCAGCGCCTGCGCGAAGAGATCCCGGCGACCAACTCCGAAACCAAGATCAAGAAACTGTCCAAGCGCCTGAAGCTGCTGGAAGCCTTCTACAAGTCCGGTAATAACCCGGAGTGGATGGTGATGAAGGCTCTGCCGGTTCTGCCGCCGGATCTGCGCCCGCTGGTACCGCTGGATGGCGGTCGTTTCGCGACCTCCGATCTGAACGACCTCTACCGTCGTGTGATCAACCGTAACAACCGTCTGAAGCGTCTACTTGAGCTGAACGCGCCGGACATTATCGTGCGCAACGAAAAGCGCATGCTGCAGGAATCTGTTGACGCACTGCTGGATAACGGCCGTCGTGGTCGCGCCATCACCGGCTCCAACAAGCGCCCGCTGAAGTCCCTGGCTGACATGATTAAAGGTAAGCAGGGTCGTTTCCGTCAGAACCTGCTGGGTAAGCGTGTTGACTACTCCGGTCGTTCCGTGATCGTGGTAGGTCCGACCCTGCGTCTGCATCAGTGTGGTCTGCCCAAGAAGATGGCACTGGAACTGTTTAAGCCGTTTATCTTTGGCAAGCTGGAATCCCGTGGCCTGGCCACTACGATCAAAGCTGCCAAGAAGATGGTTGAACGCGAGGAAGCTGTCGTTTGGGATATCCTCGACGAAGTGATCCGCGAGCACCCGGTACTGCTTAACCGTGCACCGACCCTTCACCGTCTGGGTATCCAGGCGTTTGAACCGGTACTGATTGAAGGTAAGGCAATCCAGCTGCACCCGCTGGTTTGTGCGGCCTATAACGCCGACTTCGACGGTGACCAGATGGCGGTACACGTACCGCTGACGATCGAAGCGCAGCTGGAATCCCGCGCGCTGATGATGTCCACCAACAACATCCTGTCTCCTGCCAACGGTGAGCCGATCATCGTACCGTCCCAGGACGTGGTACTGGGTCTGTATTGGATGACCCGCGAGCGCGTTAACGATAAAGGCGAAGGCATGTTCTTCTCCGATATCAAAGAAGTGAGCCGCGCTTTCTACGCCAAGCAGGTTGGTCTGCAAGCGAAGATCAAGGTGCGTATCCGCGAAAATATCGTCGGCGAAGACGGTGAGAAGCACGAGACTATCTCCATTCAGGACACCACTGTAGGCCGCGCGCTGCTGTGGAACATCGTGCCGGAAGGCCTGCCGTTTGCGCACGTCAACCAGCCGATGAAGAAAAAGGCGATCTCCCGCGCCCTGAACGAGTGCTACCGTAAGGTAGGCCTGAAGGCGACGGTTATTTTTGCCGACCAGCTGATGTACACCGGTTTCGACTTCTCTACCAAGTCCGGTTCCTCCATTGGTGTGAACGACTTTGAGATTCCAGCTGAGAAAGCTGAACTGATCGATGCCGCTGAAGCGGAAGTGAAAGAGATTGAAAGCCAGTTTGCTTCCGGCCTGGTAACCCAGGGTGAGAAGTACAACAAGGTTATCGACGTTTGGTCCCGTACCAACGACAAGGTAACCCAGGCGATGATGGCCGGTATCAAGAAAGAGAAGGTGATCGATCGCGAGGGCAACGAGACCAAGCAGGACTCCTTCAACTCTGTATATATGTACGCAGACTCCGGTGCTCGTGGTTCTGAAGCTCAGATCCGTCAGCTCGCGGGTATGCGTGGTCTGATGGCCCGTCCAGATGGCTCCATTATCGAGAACGCCATTACGGCAAACTTCCGTGAAGGTCTGACTGTACAGCAGTACTTCATCTCGACCCACGGTGCTCGTAAAGGTCTGGCGGATACCGCACTGAAAACCGCTAACTCCGGTTACCTGACCCGTCGTCTGGTTGACGTGGCCCAGGACGTGGTAATTACCGAGCTGGATTGTGGCACCGACGACGGTCTGACCATGGCGCCGGTAATCGAGGGCGGTGACGTTATCGAATCTCTCGGTGACCGTATCCTCGGTCGTGTAGTGGCCCGCGATGTACTGAAGCCAGGCAGTGATGAAATCGCCGTTTCTGCCGGCACTATGATCGACGAGAAGTGGGTAGAGCGCATCGAAGCCATGGGCATCGATGAGGTTCTGGTTCGCTCCCCGATCACCTGTGAGACTGCACACGGTATCTGTGCCCAGTGTTACGGCCGTGACCTGGCCCGTGGCCACCGCGCCAACCCGGGTGAGTCTGTGGGCGTTGTTGCCGCACAGTCCATCGGTGAGCCGGGCACCCAGCTGACCATGCGTACCTTCCACATCGGTGGTGCTGCAAGCCGTGCCTCCGCTGCGGACAGCATCCAGGTGAAGCAGGGCGGTACCGTACGTCTGCACAATGTTAAGACGGTTAAGACCGAAGTTGGCACTCTGGTAGCCGTGTCCCGTTCCGGTGAGCTGGCGATTGCCGACAGCGCCGGTCGCGAACGCGAGCGCTACAAGCTGCCTTACGGTGCTGTGATCAGCGTCTACGAAGGTGCCGAGGTAGACGGTGGCCAGATCGTGGCCAAGTGGGACCCGCACACCCACCCGATCATCACCGAGGTTGCCGGTTGGGTGAAACTGTCCGGCATGGAAGAAGGGCTCTCCATCCGCAAGCAGACCGACGATATCACCGGCCTGTCCTCTATCGAGATTATCGATCCGGCCGAGCGCCCGGCAGCGGGTAAAGATCTGCGCCCAGCGGTAACCCTGCTGGATGAGAACGGCGAAGAGCTGACTCTGGCTAACAGTAATGCGCCTGCGCACTACGCCTTGCCGCCGCGTGCAATCCTCAGCCTGGCTGAAGGTAAGCAGGTGAACGTGGGTGACGTAATCGCACGTATTCCGCAGGAATCCGGCGGTACCAAGGATATCACCGGTGGTCTGCCCCGCGTTGCCGACCTGTTCGAAGCGCGTAAGCCGAAAGAGCCGTCCATTCTGGCGGAAATCTCCGGTACCGTTTCCTTCGGTAAAGAGACCAAAGGCAAGGTTCGTCTGCAGATTACTCCGCGCGACGGCAAGCCGCTGGCCAATGGTAAGGACCACTACGAGGTTCTGATTCCAAAGCATCGCCAGTTGACCGTGTTCGAAGGTGAAACCGTAGAGAAGGGTGAGGTTATCTCCGATGGCCCGTCCAACCCGCATGATATTCTGCGCCTGAAAGGTGTTGAAGAGCTGGCTCGCTACATCACCAACGAGATCCAGGAGGTTTACCGCCTCCAGGGTGTAGGTATTAACGATAAGCACATCGAAACCATCGTGCGTCAGATGCTGCGTAAAGTTGAAGTCACCGAGATGGGTGATTCCAGCTTGATTAAGGGCGACCAGGTTGAATACCAGCGCGTGATCGAAGAGAACGAACAGCTGCGTGCCGAGAACAAGCAGCCCGCTCAGTTCGAACGCCTGCTGCTGGGTATTACCAAAGCGTCCCTGGCAACTGAGTCCTTCCTGTCAGCGGCTTCGTTCCAGGAAACCACTCGCGTTCTGACCGAAGCGGCGGTAACTGGTAAGGAAGACAACCTGCGCGGCTTGAAAGAGAACGTGGTTGTGGGTCGCTTGATCCCGGCTGGTACCGGTCTGGCTTACCACAGCGAGCGCAAGCGCAAGCGCAGCCTGCAGTTGGAAGAGGCCTTCGGTGAAGGACCTTCCGCAGCTGAGGTTGAAGCGGCTCTGACTGAGGCACTGAAATCCTCAGGCGAATAAGGCGTATCCCACTCTATCTGTTGGTGGAGTGGGGTGGGTTGGGGCACTTAGGTGCCCGATCTGATATTGGCGACTGTCTGTGATGTAAGCACTTACTTCCGTCGCCGATTGACTAGGCGGGTTGTCGCTTATAGAATGCGGCCCCCGCTTATGTGGGGTGTTCCGTTTGATCCCAGGATCGGACGATACACACAGACGATAGGCCCTCACTGTTAGAGGTGGGGGCATTTTATTTTTGGAGTGATTTTTAATGGCAACGATCAACCAGTTGGTTCGTAAGCCGAGAAAACGCAAAGTTGAAAAAAGCGACGTTCCTGCTCTGCAGGCTAGCCCGCAGCGTCGCGGAGTTTGCACTCGTGTGTACACCACTACACCGAAGAAGCCGAACTCTGCACTGCGTAAGGTTTGCCGTGTGCGTCTGACCAGCGGTTACGAAGTAACTTCGTACATCGGTGGTGAAGGCCACAACCTGCAAGAGCACAGCGTGGTACTGATTCGCGGCGGTCGTGTAAAAGACCTGCCGGGTGTGCGCTACCACACTGTACGCGGTGCACTTGACTGTGCCGGCGTAAACGATCGCAAGCAGGGCCGTTCTAAGTACGGCGCCAAGCGTCCTAAAGGTTAATCACCTTTAACGATTTGCGTTTCGGTTTCCAACCGGAGTAAGGCTGAGCTCGCCGGATTGTAATGTTTTACGGCGGCGTCTCAGAATAACCCTGAAGAGAGGCAATACCCATGCCGAGAAGACGAGTAGTCGCCAAGCGCGAAGTGCTACCGGACCCCAAGTTCGGGAACGTCACCCTGGCCAAGTTCATGAACCACGTCATGATCAGCGGCAAGAAGTCAGTTGCAGAGCGTATCGTATACGGTGCACTTGAAACTATTTCTGAAAAATTGAACAAAGATCCGATCGAAGTATTCGAGGAGTCTTTGGAAAATATCGCGCCTATGGTGGAAGTAAAGTCCCGCCGTGTTGGTGGTGCGACGTATCAGGTGCCTGTAGAAGTGCGCCCCTCGCGTCGTACGGCTCTGGCAATGCGTTGGTTGGTGGAGTTCTCCCGTAAGCGCGGTGAGAAATCTATGGCTCAGCGTCTGGCCAACGAAATGATCGATGCAGCCCAAAACAAGGGTGGCGCGGTCAAGAAGCGTGAAGATGTACACCGCATGGCAGAAGCCAACAAGGCATTCTCTCACTACCGCTTCTAAGTCTGATGAATACCAACATCGGAAATTAATACCGAAAGGCAGCACGGAAAATTCCAGGCTGCCTTTTGCCGTTATATCGAGGATACAACTGTGGCACGTAAAACGCCCATCGCACGTTACCGTAACATCGGTATCTGTGCCCACGTAGACGCCGGTAAAACCACTACCACCGAGCGCGTACTTTTCTACACTGGTCTATCCCACAAAATTGGTGAAGTACACGAAGGTGCTGCCACCATGGACTGGATGGAGCAGGAGCAGGAGCGTGGTATCACCATTACTTCTGCTGCAACTACCTGTTTCTGGTCTGGCATGCAGCAGCAGTTCGACCAGCACCGCGTAAACATCATCGATACCCCAGGACACGTTGACTTCACTATTGAAGTTGAGCGCTCCCTGCGCGTACTCGACGGTGCTGTTGTTGTACTGTGTGGCTCCTCTGGTGTTCAGCCTCAGACTGAAACTGTATGGCGCCAGGCGAACAAATACGAAGTACCGCGCATGGTATTCGTAAACAAAATGGACCGCGCCGGTGCGAACTACCGCAACGTTGTGAGCCAGCTGAAAGACCGCTTGAACGCGAATGCTGTACCTCTGCAGATGACCATCGGCTCTGAGGACGAGTTCAAGGGTGTTGTTGACCTGGTGAAGATGAAGGCCATTCTGTGGAATGAAGCCGACCAGGGCATGACTTTCGACTACGCTGACATCCCCGCTGAGCTGCAGGACGAGTGCGACGAAATGCGCGAGTACCTGGTAGAAGCGGCCGCTGAAGCCAGCGAAGAGTTGATGGAAAAATACCTGGAAGAAGGTGAGCTGTCCGAAGAAGAAATCAAGGCAGCTATCCGTCAGCGTACCCTGGCCAACGAAATTGTACCGGTTCTGGGCGGTTCTGCGTTCAAGAACAAGGGTGTACAGGCTGTACTGGACGCAGTTATCGAATACCTGCCGGCGCCGACTGAAGTTAAGGCGATCGAAGGTACTCTGGAAGATGGCGAAACTGTTGAGAGCCGCGAAGCTGACGACAATGCGCCGTTCGCTGCACTGGCGTTCAAAATTGCTACCGACCCCTTCGTTGGTACCCTGACTTTCTTCCGTGTTTACTCCGGTAAGCTGGAGAGCGGTACTGCGGTATACAACTCCGTAAAAATGAAGAAAGAGCGTGTCGGTCGTATGGTGCAGATGCACTCCAACGATCGTCAGGAAATTAAAGAAGTACTGGCTGGTGACATCGCTGCTGCGATTGGTCTGAAAGACGTAACCACTGGTGACACCCTGTGTGCCGAAGACAACAAGATTGTTCTGGAGCGTATGGAGTTCCCCGAGCCGGTAATTTCTGTTGCGGTTGAGCCCAAGTCCAAGCCGGACCAGGAAAAAATGGGTATTGCCCTCGGCAAGCTGGCCCAGGAAGATCCGTCCTTCCGCGTGAAGACTGACGAGGAAACCGGTCAGACCATTATCTCCGGTATGGGTGAATTGCACCTGGATATCATCGTTGACCGCATGAAGCGTGAGTTCAACGTTGAAGCGAACATCGGTAAGCCTCAGGTTGCCTACCGTGAAACTATCCGCAACACCTCTGAGATCGAAGGCAAGTTCGTTCGTCAGTCCGGTGGTCGCGGTCAGTACGGTCACGTATGGGTGAAGTTTGAGCCCGCCGAAGACGAGTCTCAGGAAGGTCTGGAATTCGTTAACGAAATCGTGGGCGGTGCAGTACCGAAGGAATACATTCCTGCGGTACAGAAAGGTATCGAAGAGCAGATGAAGAACGGTGTTCTGGCTGGCTACCCGCTGCTGGGCCTGAAGGCGACTCTGTACGACGGTTCCTTCCACGATGTGGACTCCAATGAAATGGCGTTTAAGATTGCCGGTTCTATGGCGACCAAGAAGCTGTCCAGTCAGGGCGGTGCGGTGCTGCTCGAGCCGATGATGAAGGTGGAAGTGGTAACTCCGGAAGAGAACATGGGTGATGTGGTTGGTGACCTCAACCGTCGCCGTGGCCTCATTCAGGGTATGGAAGACAACCCCTCCGGTAAGGTTGTCAATGCGGAAGTACCTCTGGCAGAAATGTTCGGTTACGCAACCGACCTGCGTTCTGCTACTCAGGGCCGTGCTACCTACACCATGGAATTCCTGAAGTACGCCGAAGCGCCGAAAAATGTTGCCGATGAGATCATCGCCAAGACTAAGGCCTAATTAACTTCTGCTTAAAGGGGGCCGGGCCAACAGCTGGGGCCCCTTTGGCAAACTTTTAGCTAGAGGACATCTAAAGATGGCAAAAGAAAAGTTTGAACGTTCCAAGCCCCACGTGAACGTGGGCACCATCGGTCACGTTGACCACGGTAAAACCACCCTGACTGCTGCTCTGACCCGCGTATGTGCGGAAGTTTGGGGTGGTGACGCTGTTGCTTTTGACGGTATCGACAATGCACCGGAAGAGCGTGAGCGCGGTATCACCATCGCTACTTCTCACGTTGAGTACGAGTCCCCGACTCGCCACTACGCTCACGTAGATTGCCCGGGACACGCCGACTACGTTAAGAACATGATCACCGGTGCTGCTCAGATGGACGGCGCTATCCTGGTATGTTCCGCAGCTGACGGCCCCATGCCGCAGACTCGTGAGCACATCCTGCTTTCCCGTCAGGTAGGTGTACCTTACATCGTGGTATTCCTGAACAAAGCGGACATGGTAGACGACGAAGAGCTGCTCGAGCTGGTAGAAATGGAAGTTCGCGAACTTCTGGACCAGTACGAGTTCCCAGGTGACGACACTCCGATCATCGTTGGTTCCGCTCTGATGGCCCTGAACGGCGAAGACGACAACGAAATGGGTACTACCGCTGTTAAGAAGCTGGTAGAGACTCTGGATGAGTACATCCCTGAGCCAGAGCGCGCTGTAGATCAGCCGTTCCTGATGCCGATCGAAGACGTATTCTCTATCTCTGGCCGTGGTACTGTTGTAACTGGTCGTGTAGAGCGCGGTGTGATCAACACTGGCGACGAGATCGAAATCGTTGGTATCAAAGAAACCACCACTACTACCTGTACTGGTGTTGAAATGTTCCGCAAGCTGCTCGACGAAGGTCGTGCTGGTGAGAACATCGGCGCACTGCTGCGCGGCACCAAGCGTGACGAAGTAGAGCGTGGTCAGGTACTGGCTAAGCCGGGCTCCATCACTCCGCACACCAAGTTCGAAGCGGAAGTGTATGTACTGTCCAAGGACGAAGGTGGTCGTCACACCCCGTTCTTCAAAGGCTACCGTCCTCAGTTCTACTTCCGTACTACCGACGTAACTGGTGCGGTAGAGCTGCCGGAAGGCACTGAAATGGTAATGCCGGGCGACAACATTCAAATGGTTGTTACCCTGATCGCTCCGATCGCCATGGAAGACGGCCTACGCTTCGCTATCCGCGAAGGTGGTCGTACCGTAGGTGCGGGAGTTGTTGCCAAGATCATCGAGTAATAGTTACTCCTGATCTAAATAAAAAGCCGCAGCGGGCGCGCTGCGGCTTTTTTTGTGCCCGATAATTGCCTACTTGCACCAGCTGGTGTTGTTTGGTGCTGCGAGCATCACCCCTCTCTGTTAGGGGCTCAATATTGAATCCTTTCAGGCATATCTGCGGCCGCTAATATTTGCTTTTAATCTAGCGAGCTTATGGCCAATCCCGGCTTAAATCACAGCTTCTGCTGCCCGCAAACAGTTTGGTGAATTGAGGGCCGCTCATCTCGACCAGCTCTTCGTGGTCACCGGCCTCAAAGTAAATGGTTTCACGGTGTCCAAGACTGGTGTCTAGCAGGGTGGTAATTCCGTAAGCCTGGCCTAGGGCGGGCAGGGCGCCCAGTTCACAGTCTGGGAATATGGCGCCGAGCTCGGTTTCCGAGACCATTTGCAGTGAATTTCGCCCTGTCTCATTGTGAAGAGAGCGCATGTCGAGGCTGCTGCTGGCTGGGATCACAGCCATTACGTAACCCTCTATATCCTGAAGCAAAATCGCTTTTGCCACCTGATCCTCTCGCACATGGGCGGCGCGGGCGCTTTCCCGGCTGGTGCGAGTGTGTGGGTGCTGAATCAGGTGGTAATCGACCGATTGGTCATTTAAATATTGACTCAGTGTTGCGGCGATAGTCATTGTGGATACCTCGTTCCGCTTGGGGTATTCAATTGTAGTTTCAACAGGTTGAAATTTGATCAGCCTGTACAGTTGACAGCCTGCTGCGCTCCCCGTAGAATTCGCGCTCCTTTTCGCCCGCCCTCGGGGCTGCGTAAGAGGACGTTCTTTAGTTAATAATTGGAGTTTGATTCCATGCAGGGTCAACGTATCCGTATTCGCCTGAAGGCCTTCGATCACAAGCTGATCGACGCGTCCACTCAGGAGATCGTAGAGACGGCTAAGCGCACTGGCGCACAAGTTCGCGGTCCTATCCCGCTGCCGACTCGCAAAGAGAAGTACACCGTACTGATTTCCCCGCACGTTAATAAAGACGCTCGCGATCAGTATGAGATCCGTACTCACAAGCGTTTGCTGGACATCGTTGAGCCTACCGAGAAAACCGTCGACGCGCTGATGAAGCTCGATCTGGCGGCCGGTGTTGAGGTCCAAATTAGTCTCGGCTAACACTTTTACTAACTACCGAATCCCGGGCGAAAACGGTCCGGGTAGTGTAACGCTCTGAAATTGGGCGGCCGCAGTGGGTAAAAGCCCCGTGCACTGAGAGGTTAAAAAAGATGACTATAGGTATTGTCGGCCGCAAGAGCGGCATGACTCGCATCTTCACTGAAGATGGCGTATCCATTCCGGTAACCGTTGTTGAGGTTGCTCCGAATCGCGTCACCCAAGTGAAAACTCAGGAAACTGACGGTTACAGCGCTGTTCAAGTAGCAGTAGGCAGCCGCAAAGCTTCCCGTGTCTCCAAGCCCGCAGCGGGCCACTTCGCCAAAGCCAATGTAGAGGCTGGCACAAATCTTTTCGAACTGCGCACTGACGGTTCCGAAGAGACTTTCGAAATCGGTTCTGAAATTACTGTTTCCAGCTTCGAAGCTGGCCAGATGATCGACGTAACCGGCACTTCCAAAGGTAAAGGTTTCCAGGGCGGCGTTAAGCGTTGGAATTTCCGCACCCAGGACGCAACCCACGGTAACTCCCTGTCTCACCGCGCACCCGGTTCTATCGGTCAATGTCAGACTCCTGGCCGCGTATGGAAAGGCAAGAAGATGGCCGGACATATGGGTGCTGAGCGCGTAACCGTGCAAAACCTGGAAGTGGTTCGTGTCGATGCCGAACGCAACCTGCTGTTGGTTAAAGGCGCTGTACCCGGTGCACCCGGTGGCAACGTTATCGTTCGTCCGGCAGTTAAAGCCTAAGTCTGAGGGGAAATAGATATGGAACTGAATATCGCTACTCCCGAAGGCGCTAAAGGCACAGTAGCTGTCTCTGAAGTGACTTTCGGACGTGAGTTCAACCAAGATCTGGTACACCAGGCAGTTGTGGCCTACATGGCCGGCGCTCGCCAGGGTACCAAGGCGCAGAAAAATCGTTCCGATGTTTCTGGTGGTGGTAAGAAGCCATGGCGCCAAAAAGGTACTGGCCGCGCACGTGCCGGTACTATCCGCAGCCCGCTGTGGCGTTCCGGTGGCGTAACTTTCGCCGCTGATCCACGCGATCATAGCGTTAAGCTGAACAAAAAAATGTACCGCGCTGCACTGCGTTGCATTCTGTCTGAGCTGGCTCGTCAGGAGCGCCTGGTAGTGGTTGAGTCCTTTGATGTGGACGCACCCAAGACCAAGCAGCTGGTAAGCAAACTGGCTCAGTTTGACCTGTCCGATGCGCTGATCGTGACTGAAGAGGTTAGCGAAAACCTCTACCTGGCCGCACGCAACTTGCACAAGATCGACGTCCGCGATGTACAGGCGATCGATCCAGTAAGCCTGATTCGCTTTGATAAGGTCGTGGTTACCGTTTCTGCGCTCAAGAAAATTGAAGAGGTGCTGGGATGAACCAAGAGCGACTCTACAAAGTACTGCTGGGCCCGGTAATTTCCGAAAAAGCTGCTGGACTGGCGGATAGCGCCAATCAGGTAGTTTTCAAGGTTACCACCGACGCCGAAAAAGCTGAGATCAAGGCTGCGGTTGAGAAGCTGTTTAACGTTTCCGTTGAGCAGGTTCGCACCGTGAACGTAAAGGGCAAAACCAAGCGCACTCGCAATGGCATGGGCCAGCGCAGCGATTGGAAAAAAGCCTACGTTCGCCTGGCTGAGGGCAGCGACATCAATTTTGAAGCTGCTGAGTAAAGGGGACCGTTACAATGGCAATTGTAAAAACAAAACCGACCTCCGCCGGCCGTCGTCACCTGGTTAAGGTTGTTAACACCGACCTGCACAAGGGTGCTCCTTACGCTCCTCTGTTGGAGAGCAAGAGCAAAAGTGGTGGCCGTAACAACAATGGTCGTATCACTACCCGTCACATCGGTGGTGGCCACAAGCAGCACTACCGTGTAATCGACTTCAAGCGCAACAAAGACGGTATTCCGGCTAAAGTTGAGCGTCTGGAGTACGATCCCAACCGCAGCGCACACATCGCTCTGGTGTGTTACGCCGACGGTGAGCGTCGTTACATTATCGCACCGAAAGGCCTGAAAGCAGGTGCCACCATTCAGTCCGGCGATGCCGCACCGATTGTTGTGGGTAACACTCTGCCTCTGCGCAACGTTCCGGTAGGTTCTGTAATCCACGCGATCGAGCTGAAGCCAGGCAAAGGCGCTCAGCTGGCCCGTTCTGCTGGTGCCTCTGTGCAGCTGGTAGCTCGTGAAGGTCAGTATGCGACCATTCGTCTGCGTTCCGGCGAAATGCGCAAGGTTCTCGCTGAGTGCCGCGCAACCCTGGGTGAAGTGAGCAACTCCGAGCACAGCCTGCGCAAGCTGGGTAAAGCTGGTGCTGCACGCTGGCGTGGTGTTCGTCCTACCGTTCGCGGTGTGGCGATGAACCCGGTAGATCACCCGCACGGTGGTGGTGAAGGCCGTACCTCTGGTGGTCGTCATCCGGTTACTCCGTGGGGCGTTCCGACCAAGGGTAAGAAAACGCGCAAGAACAAGCGCACCGATAAGATGATAGTACGTCGTCGCGGCAAGTAAGCCGCGCGATGTCTGAGCAGCTAGAGAGGAATCGACAGTGCCACGCTCATTAAAGAAAGGTCCCTTTATTGATCTGCATTTGATCAAGAAGGTGGAGGCAGCGATTGCAGCAAACGATCGTCGGCCGATTAAAACCTGGTCCCGCCGTTCCATGATTATGCCGGAAATGGTTGGACTGACGATTGCCGTGCACAACGGTCGTCAACACGTGCCCGTTTTGGTTAACGAAGAAATGGTTGGCCATAAACTGGGCGAGTTCGCTGCTACCCGCACTTACCGCGGTCATGCTGCGGACAAGAAAGCGAAGAAGCGCTAAGCCGAGGTTATAAAGATGGAAGTAGCAGCAAAATTACGCGGCGCACGTCTATCGGCGCAAAAGGCGCGACTGGTAGCTGATCAGGTTCGCGGCAAAGGCGTTGAAGAGGCCCTGGATATACTGGCTTTCAGTACTAAAAAGGGTGCGGCGATCATTAAGAAAGTACTGGAGTCGGCCATTGCCAACGCTGAGCACAACGAAGGTGCTGACGTTGACGAGCTGAAGGTTTCCACAATTTTTGTGGACGAAGGTATGACCATGAAGCGCATTAAGCCGCGTGCTAAAGGTCGTGCTGATCGCATTCTTAAGCGTACTTGTCACATCACTGTGAAAGTGGCCGAGAAATAAGAGAGCAGGCGAGAAAACCATGGGACAAAAAGTACATCCTACCGGCATTCGTCTGGGTATCGTTAAAAAGCATACCTCTGTTTGGTATGCCGGCAGCGACGAGTACGCAGACAAGCTGTACACGGATCTGAAAGTTCGCGAATACATTCGCAAAAAACTGGCCCACGCTTCTGTGAGCCGTATCGAGATCGAACGTCCGGCAAACACTGCACGTGTGAAGATTCACACTGCACGTCCGGGCATCGTGATCGGTAAAAAAGGTGAAGACGTAGAACGTCTGCGCAAAGAAGTAAGTGCGCAGATGGGCGTACCTGTGCACATCGACATCGAAGAAGTGCGCAAGCCTGATATGGACGCGGCTCTGGTTGGCCAGAACGTTGCCCAGCAGCTGGAACGCCGTGTTATGTTCCGTCGCGCTATGAAGCGTGCCGTACAGAACGCTATGCGTCAGGGTGCCGAAGGTATCAAGATTCAAGTAAGTGGCCGTCTTGGCGGTGCAGAAATCGCGCGTACCGAATGGTATCGCGAAGGCCGTGTGCCCCTGCACACCCTGCGCGCCAACATTGACTACGCCAATGTTGAAGCGAAGACTACTTACGGCATCATCGGTATCAAGGTGTGGATCTTTAAAGGCGAGGTAATCGGTGACGAAGTGCCCGATGAGAAGCCGGTAAAGAGCCGCAAAAAAGCTGCTAAATAAGGGGTACGCAAATGCTGCAACCAAAGCGTACAAAATTCCGCAAGGTACAGAAGGGTCGCAACCGCGGTCTTGCTCAGCGCGGCTCTAAAGTGAGCTTTGGCGAGTTTGGCCTTAAGGCTACCGGTCGTGGTCGCATTACTGCGCGCCAGATCGAAGCGGCTCGTCGCGCAATGACTCGTCACATTAAACGTGGCGGTAAAATCTGGATTCGTGTGTTTCCAGACAAGCCAATTACCAATAAGCCCCTCGAAGTTCGAATGGGTAAAGGTAAAGGTGGCGTTGAATACTGGGTAGCTCAGATCCAGCCGGGCAAGGTCCTCTATGAGATGGAGGGTGTGTCCGAGGAGCTGGCTCGTGAGGCTTTCGCACTAGCTGCGGCCAAGCTGCCTGTAAAAACAACTTTCGTTAAGCGTTCGGTGATGTAATGAAGACTGCAGATCTACGCGAAAAGTCAGTTGAAGAGCTGAACCAGGAACTGCTGAACCAGCTCGAAGCTCAATTTAAGCTTCGTATGCAAAAATCCACCGGTCAACTGGCTCAGACTCATCTGCTGAAGCAGACTCGTCGCGACATTGCTCGCATAAAGACTGTGTTGACCGAGAAGGCAGGTAATTAATCATGGCTGAAGCAAAACTGAAGCGTACTCTGACCGGCAAGGTTGTGAGTGACAAGATGGATAAAACCATCACCGTTTTGATCGAGCGCCGTGTTAAGCACCCGATCTACGGCAAAATTGTAAACAAGTCCACAAAGCTCAAGGCACATGATGAGAACAATGATTGCAGCATCGGTGATGTTGTAACCATCGAGGAATCTCGTCCTCTGTCCAAGAGTAAATCTTGGGCTTTGCAGAAAATTGTAGAGCGTGCGGCGAAGGTATAACCCCTAGCGCATTGACTGCCGAATTGAAAGGTTTCGGAGAGAGACAATGATTCAAGCGGAATCCTACTTAGAAGTAGCTGACAACAGTGGGGCTCGCCGCGTCATGTGCATCAAGGTGCTGGGCGGCTCCCATCGTCGTTATGCCGGCGTGGGCGACATTATCAAGGTAACCGTTAAGGAAGCCATCCCCCGCGGTAAAGTGAAGAAAGGTCAGGTAATGAACGCCGTTGTGGTTCGCACCAAAAAAGGTGTGCGTCGCGCGGACGGTTCCCTGATTAAATTTGACGATAACGCAGCGGTGCTGCTGAACCAGCAACTGGCGCCGGTTGGCACCCGTATTTTTGGTCCGGTAACTCGCGAATTGCGCGGTGAGAAGTTCATGAAGATCATCTCCCTCGCTCCCGAAGTTATCTAGGCCTCGAGCGGAGAAGAGTTATGCGCAAGATCAAGCGTGACGACGAAGTGATCGTTATCGCCGGTCGTGACAAGGGCAAACGTGGTTCAGTACGTAAAGTACTGAACGACGGTCGTCTGATTGTCTCCGGCATACAGATGATCAAAAAGCACCAAAAGCCAAACCCACAGATGGGTATTGCAGGTGGCATCGTTGAGAAAGAAGCTGCTATCCAAGCTTCCAACGTAGCCATCTTCAACCCTAACACCCAGAAGGCTGACCGGGTGGGCTTTAAAGTACTGGAAGACGGCACTAAGATTCGCGTCTTCAAATCCAGCGGCGAAGCCATCTAAGGCTCTTGACGCAAAAGCAGGTTGGTAGATCATGGCAAAGCTTAAAGAGCTCTACACTAAGGACCTCGTGGCCAAGCTAAAAGAAGAGCTTGGTCTCGAGAATGTGATGGCAGTGCCGCGCATCACCAAGATCACCATCAACATGGGTGTTGGTGAAGCGATTGGTGATAAGAAGGTGCTGGAGCACGCTGTCAACGATATGACAGCAATTACTGGTCAAAAGCCCATCGTTACTAAAGCGCGCAAGTCTATTGCGGGCTTTAAGATTCGTGACGGTTGGCCGATCGGCTGCAAGGTAACTCTGCGCGGTGAGCGCATGTATGAGTTCCTGGAGCGTTTGGTTGACATCGCGATTCCGCGTATCCGCGACTTCCGTGGCATTAGCCCGAAGCAGTTCGACGGCCGCGGTAACTTCTCTATGGGCGTGACTGAGCAAATCATCTTCCCGGAAATTGACTACGACAAAGTAGACAAGCTCCGCGGTCTGGATATTTGTATTACCACTACAGCTGCAAACGACGATCAAGGTCGTGCGCTGCTGAAAGCGTTCAACTTCCCTTTCAAGGGTTAAGAGGATTCCATGGCGAAGAAATCCATGATTGCGCGCGAAAACAAGCGCGCTCGAACCGCAGCTAAGTACGCCGAGAAGCGTCAAGAGCTGAAGGCGATCATCGCCAGTTCCACTGCTTCCGAAGAGGAGCAGTGGGAGGCTCAACTCAAGCTGCAGAAAATGCCGCGCGATGCAAGCCCGGTACGTCAGCAACGCCGCTGTCGTATTACTGGTCGCCCCCACGCTGTATACCGCAAGTTCGGCCTGTGCCGTAACAAGCTTCGTGAAGCTGCGATGCGTGGTGATGTTCCTGGCCTCGTGAAGTCCAGCTGGTAATTACCAGCTGGTTTAAGGCAGATTTGAGGAGTCTCATAAGATGAGTATGCAAGATCCGTTGGCAGATATGCTGACTCGCATCCGCAATGCCCTGGCGCGCGGAAAGGCGGAAGTCACCCTGCCATCATCCAAACTGAAAGTAGCAGTGGCCAAAGTCCTGAAAGACGAAGGTTACGTTACTGATTTAAACGTAAGCGAAGGCGCTAAGCCGGAACTGACCATTGCTCTGAAATACTTCCAGGGCAAGCCGGTTATTGCCGAGCTCAATCGCGTTTCCCGTCCGGGCCTGCGCGCTTACACTGGTAAAAAAGCTCTGCCTACCGTACGTGGTGGCCTGGGTGTCGCGATCGTTTCCACCTCTAATGGTGTGATGACTGACCGCGCTGCACGTCAGGCTGGTATCGGTGGCGAAGTGCTTTGCACCGTATTCTAAGCGGGGGTTGCAATGTCTCGAGTAGCAAATAGTCCGGTAGTTATCCCCGCAGGTGTAACCGTAGACCTGAAAGGTCAAAATATCGCTGTTAAAGGCGGTAGCGGTAACCTGGATATGGTTATTCACGGTGATGTAGAAGTGAGCGAGGCTGAAAGCCAGCTGACTTTTGCCGCGCGCAATAACTCCAAGCAGGCCAGAGCCTTGGCGGGTACCACCCGTGCTTTGGTCAATAACATGGTGATAGGCGTAAGCAAGGGCTTCGAGAAGAAGCTGCAGTTGCTGGGTGTTGGTTATCGTGCGAAAGCAGCCGGTAAAGCGGTTAACCTGACCCTGGGCTTCTCCCATCCGATCGATTATCAGTTGCCGGAAGGCGTGACTGCGGAAACTCCATCCCAGACTGAAATCGTACTGAAGAGCAGCAATAAACAGCTGCTGGGCCAAGTGGCCGCTGAGATCCGCTCGTTCCGTCCGCCGGAGCCCTACAAAGGTAAGGGTGTCCGTTATGCCGACGAGCGCGTGTATCGCAAAGAGGCCAAGAAGAAGTAAGTAGGGCATAGATATGAACGTTAAGAAAGCATCTCGCTTGCGTCGTGCACGTCGTGCCCGCGCCAAGATCCGTGAGCTGGGCGCCGTTCGCCTCACCGTGAACCGCACCCCGCGCCACATTTACGCACAGATCCTGTCTGCCGAAGGCAGCGCGGTATTGGCTTCCGCCTCTACCCTGGACAAGGACCTGCGCTCTGGTAAAACAGGCAACGCTGACGCTGCTGCCGCAGTTGGCAAACTGATCGCTGAGCGCGCGAAAGCCGCTGGCGTTGAACAAGTTGCCTTCGATCGTAGCGGCTTCAGATACCATGGCCGTGTTAAGGCTCTGGCTGACGCTGCCCGCGAAGCCGGTCTGAAATTCTAAGGGTTGAGTTATGGCTAGAGAGAAAGACAAAAGCAACGACGAAGGCCTGCAGGAGAAGCTGGTCCAGGTCAACCGCGTTGCCAAGACTGTTAAAGGTGGTCGTATCTTCGCCTTTACCGCACTGACCGTAGTTGGTGATGGCAATGGCCGTGTTGGCTTTGGTCGTGGCAAGGCACGTGAAGTGCCTGTAGCGATTCAAAAGGCGATGGAATCTGCACGCCGCAACATGATCCAGGTAGACCTGAATGGTGACACCATCCAGTACGCTACCAATGGTCGCCACGGCGGTTCCAAGATTTACATGCAGCCCGCTTCCCAGGGTACCGGTGTAATTGCCGGCGGTGCTATGCGCTCCGTTCTGGAAATGGCTGGTGTACACAACGTATTGGCTAAGTGTTACGGCTCCACCAACCCGGTGAACGTAGTACGTGCAACTTTCAAAGCTCTGGAGCAAATGCAGAGCCCGGAAGATGTAGCTGCCAAGCGCGGTAAATCTGTCGAAGAGATTCTGGGCTAATTACAGCTCGGATTTAAGGTTATTGGTGGGTTAAGACCATGGCTAAGAAGACCATAAAAGTGACCCAGACCAAAAGCATCAACGGACGCCTGAAAAGTCATCAGGCGTGCGTTGCGGGTCTGGGCCTGCGCCGCATCGGCCACACAGTGGAAGTGGAGGATACTCCCTCCGTGCGCGGTATGATCAACAAAGTAAACTACCTGGTTAAGGTTGAGGGGGAATAACATGCGTTTGAACGACTTATCTCCAGCACCAGGCCACAAGCACAGCGCCAAGCGCGTTGGTCGCGGTATTGGTAGCGGAATTGGTAAGACCGGTGGCCGCGGCCACAAAGGTCAGAAAGCGCGTTCCGGCGGCAGTGTTCGTCCGGGCTTCGAAGGCGGTCAGATGCCTTTGCAGAAGCGTCTTCCTAAGTACGGTTTCACCGCTCGTGTTTCTCGCTTTACCGCAGAAGTACGTCTGGCTGAGCTGGCGAAGGTAGAAAATGACGTAATCGATTTGGCAGCGCTTAAGAATGCCGATATTATCGGCAGCCATATTAAACGCGCCAAAGTGTTCCTCTCAGGTGAGCTGACCAAAGCTGTTACCGTTAAGGGTCTGGGAGTTACCAAAGGTGCAAAGGCAGCGATTGAAGCTGCTGGCGGTAAAATAGAAGACTAATCGAGGCGCCAATGGCACGACCAGGATCCGGTGGAAATCCCCTGGGCAACAGCAAGGGATTGGGCGAGCTTTGGGCTCGCCTTCGTTTTCTGTTTCTAGCGATTCTTGTTTATCGACTGGGGACACATATTCCGGTGCCCGGCATTGATCCGGAAAAGCTGTCAAACCTGTTTAACCAGAACCAGGGAACCATCCTTGGCCTGTTTAACATGTTTTCAGGCGGCGCCCTGGAAAGGATGAGTATTCTGGCGCTGGGCATCATGCCCTACATCTCCGCGTCCATCATCATGCAGTTGATGAGCGCGGTGACTCCCTCTCTGGAAGCGTTGAAGAAGGAAGGGGAGGCCGGAAGACGTAAGATCAACCAGTACACCCGTTATCTGACGGTAATACTGGCCCTGATTCAGGGCATCGGTATGACTTTCGGCCTGGCAGGGCAGAACCTGGCTTACTCATCTGAGCCCGCGTTTGGTTTTTACTTTGTGGCGGTAACGTCACTGGTGACTGGTGCTGTATTTATGATGTGGCTCGGTGAGCAGATCACTGAGCGCGGTGTTGGCAACGGCATTTCCATGCTGATTTTTGCCGGTATCGTCGCCGGTTTACCCGGTGCCATCGGCCAGGCATTTGAACAGGCGAGACAGGGTGAGCTGCACATACTCATGCTGTTGATGATTGGCGTCATCGCTCTTGCTGTAGTGTTCTTTGTGGTTGTTATGGAACGCGGCCAGCGTCGCATTACGATCAACCACGCCAGGCGCCAAGCGGGACGTTACTCTGCAGCTCCAGCTGCACAGGCGAGCCACTTGCCGCTGAAGGTAAACATGGCCGGTGTAATTCCGGTAATCTTTGCCAGCAGTATCCTGTTGTTCCCGGCCACACTGGCACAGTGGTTTGGTCAGGGCGGGGAAGGTCTCGGTGCAGAGATCCTGCAGTGGATGGCGTTGCAGCTTGGACCAGGGCAACCGCTGAACATTATTCTGTTCGCACTGTTGATTGGTTTCTTCTGTTTCTTCTACACGGCGTTGATGTTCAACCCGAATGAAGTTGCGGATAACCTGAAAAAGTCCGGTGCTTATGTGCCAGGTATTCGCCCTGGAGAGCAGACGGCCCGCTATATCGATAGCGTGCTGACTCGCCTCACTCTGGTGGGTGCTGTATACATCGCACTGGTATCCCTGCTGCCGCAGTTCCTGGTGGTTGGGTTTAACGTTCCCTTCTATCTGGGGGGTACCTCACTGCTGATCGTTGTAGTCGTAGTGATGGACTTTATGGCACAGGTACAATCGCATCTGCTGTCGCACCAGTACGAGGGTTTGATGAAAAAATCTAACCTGCAAAGCTACGGTCGTCGCTAGGGCGTCGCCTGCTCGCAGTTTGATTGAATTGAGGTAAGGTCATGAAAGTACGCGCTTCTGTAAAAAAGATCTGCCGTAACTGCAAAATCGTGCGTCGCAAGGGTGTTCTGCGGGTAATCTGCAGCGCTGAGCCACGTCACAAGCAGCGTCAAGGCTAAGAAGGGGCCAGCCCCTTGCGGAGAGCGCCCTCAGGGCGCCTCTGTAAAAGCTGGAAAAATTCGCCACTCGATACAGCCCCGTATCGAATGGCAACACCCCGGGAAGTTTTTTGGGGTGGGAAGTTAGCAACAGCAAACTTCCAACTGGGGGCGTTGACTGTCGTCTTCATCCGCTTCGGGGGACCGATGCGGACGTTGGCTATTGCAAATTAGTGTCTGAAAAGCTATTCTTGCGCGCCTTTTTGGTGGCGCCGCCGGTTTTTTAGTCGCTGTCAGCGCCGAAATCAAAGTAGAGTCACATACTTAATATAAAGCAGTGACTCCAATACGTGGAGTACGCCTCTATGGCACGTATTGCTGGTGTCAATGTACCAGACCACAAGCACGCCGTAATCTCCCTGACCCACATTTATGGGGTTGGTCGCACTACGGCTAAGTCTATTTTGGCAGCGGTTGGTATCGCTGAATCCACCAAAATCCGCGAACTGTCTGAAGAGCAGATCGAAACCATCCGTGGTGAAGTTGCAAAACTGACCGTGGAAGGCGACCTGCGCCGTGAAATATCCATGAACATCAAGCGTTTGATGGACCTGGGTTGTTATCGCGGTCTGCGTCACCGTCGCAGCTTGCCGCTGCGTGGTCAGCGCACCAAGACCAATGCTCGCACCCGTAAGGGTCCGCGCAAGCCGATTCGCAAGTAAGCCTTAACTAAAAGGCGCGAAATCGCGGTTCAAGATGCCCCGTCCGGCTAATCGCCGAGGGGATTTGATACAGGATTTAGGATACTGGTATGGCTAAGCCAAAAACTACTGTTCGCAAAAAGGTCAAAAAGACCGTTGTCGACGGTATTGCCCACATCCACGCATCGTTCAACAACACGATCGTGACGATCACTGATCGCCAGGGTAATACCCTCAGCTGGGCCACCGCAGGTGGATCTGGCTTCCGTGGCTCGCGTAAGAGCACCCCGTTTGCAGCCCAGGTTGCCGCTGAGCGCGCAGGTACTGCAGCTCAGGAATACGGCCTGAAAAACCTCGACGTAGAAGTTAAGGGCCCTGGCCCCGGTCGCGAATCTGCCGTTCGTGCACTGAACAACTGCGGCTACAAGATCACCAACATCACCGACGTGACGCCTATCCCGCATAACGGATGTCGTCCACCTAAAAAGCGTCGCGTGTAAGAGGGGGCTGACAAAATGGCACGTTATATTGGACCAAAATGTAAACTGTCCCGTCGTGAAGGGACTGACCTGCAGCTGAAGAGTGGTGTTCGTCCGCACGACTCCAAGTGTCGCGCAGAATCCAAACCCGGTCAGCACGGCGCTGGTCGCGGTCGTCTGTCCGACTACGGTATTCAGCTGCGTGAAAAGCAAAAAGTTCGTCGTATCTACGGCGTACTGGAAAAGCAGTTCCGTAACTACTATAAGGAAGCAGCACGTCTGAAGGGCGCTACAGGTGAAAACCTGCTGCAACTTCTCGAGCAGCGTCTGGACAACGTGGTTTACCGCATGGGCTTCGGCTCAACTCGCTCTGAAGCGCGTCAGCTGGTTTCCCACAAAGCGATTCTTGTAAACGGCACTACCGTTAACATCCCTTCTTTCCAGGTTAAAGAAGGCGACGTTATCGCTGTACGTGAGAAAGCCAAGAAGCAGCTGCGTATCCAGAATTCCGTTTCCCTCGCTGCCCAGCGTGGCGATGTCGAGTGGGTAGACGTAAACGCGAGCAAACTGGAAGGCACTTTCAAGCGCACTCCGGATCGTGTCGATCTGCCGGCAGAGATCAACGAAAACCTTATCGTGGAACTGTACTCCAAGTAACAATAAGTCCACTTTAAGGAATGCAACTGTAAACAGGTATGGCTATGCAGACTGCTGTCAACGAGTTTTTGACACCGCGTCGTATTGACGTCACCGAGTACAATCCGAATCACGCCAAAGTGATTTTGGAGCCCCTGGAGCGTGGCTTTGGCCACACTCTTGGCAATGCGCTGCGTCGCATCCTGCTGTCCTCCATGCCGGGCTGCGCCGTCACCGAGGTGGAAATCGAAGGTGTCGAGCACGAGTACAGCGCGATCGAAGGTGTGCAGGAAGATGTAATTGAAATCCTGCTCAACCTGAAAGAAATCGCCGTTGTTATGCACGGTAAGGATCAGGCGGTATTGAGCCTGAGCAAAAAGGGCCCAGGTGCGGTGACTGCTGGAGATATCCAGGTAGATCACGACATCGAGATCGTTAATCCTGAGCACGTGATCGCCAATATTACTGGTGATGTCGAGCTCAACCTGCGTCTCACTGTAGCGCGCGGCCGTGGCTACCAGCCCGCCGATGCTCGTCGTGGCGAGGAAGAGGAAAGCCGTGCAATTGGCCGTCTGCAGCTGGATGCTTCATACAGCCCAGTGCGTCGCGTTTCCTACAGCGTGGAAAGCGCGCGTGTAGAACAGCGCACTGACCTGGATAAGCTGGTTCTGGATCTGGAGACCAACGGTACCCTGGACCCGGAAGAGGCTATTCGTCGCGCCGCCACTATTCTGCAGCAACAGCTCGCAGTATTTGTGGACCTGGAAGGCGAGAAGGATGCACAGCCGAAGGCTGAAGAGCCTGAAGTTGATCCGGTACTACTGCGCCCGGTAGACGACCTGGAGTTGACTGTACGTTCGGCGAACTGTCTGAAGGCAGAGAATATTTACTACATCGGTGATCTGATTCAGCGCACTGAAGTAGAACTGCTGAAGACGCCGAATCTTGGTAAGAAGTCTCTGACTGAAATCAAGGACGTACTGGCTTCCCGTGGTTTGTCCCTGGGTATGCGCCTGGAAAACTGGCCGCCGGCCAGCCTGAAAGGCGACAGCAAGTTAAGCCCCCTGTAAGCATTTGGTAGTCGCGACGGTGTCGTGATTAGTAGAAAGAACCCGAGCGGTGCTACAGCTTAGCGCGACACCGCTCCAGAACGACCTGCTGTGACAGCAACTTAGGTCGTAAGGAATTGAGTCATGCGTCATCGCTATAGTGGCCGTAAATTCAGCCGCACGAGCGCTCACCGCAAGGCCATGTTCAAGAACATGAGCGCCTCTCTGGTGGAGCACGAACTGATCAAAACCACACTGGCCAAAGCCAAAGAACTGCGCCGCGTTGCCGAGCCGCTGATCACTCTGGCTAAGAAAGACAGTGTTGCTAACCGCCGTCTGGCTTTCGCTCGTATCCGTGATAAGGATGCTGTGCGTAAGCTGTTCGACGAGCTGGGTCCTCGTTACGAAGCCCGTCCTGGTGGTTACATCCGTATCATGAAGTGTGGTTTCCGCGCTGGTGATAAGGCGCCGATGGCATACGTTGAGCTGGTAGACCGTCCTCAAGTAGAAGACGAGGCTGCTGAAGCTTAAGCGTTATTAGCCATAGCGCTACGGAAGGCCGGTCTTTGACCGGCCTTTTTTTTGCCATAAGGAGATTTTTGTATGTCTTTTGAGCAACTGTTAAAGAGTTTGAATCCCGAGATTGTGGGCAGCTTAAAGCGGGCCATTGAACTTGGAAAATGGCCTAATGGTGTTGCGCTATCCCCTGAGCAACGCAGCCTCTGCGCAGAAGCGGTTTCCAATTGGGAGTCCGCAAACCTTCCGCGGGAGCAACAGGTAGGCTATGTGGCGCCGAAGACCAAGGATGAGCCCTGTGTAGGAAAAAAAGACGATGAGCAAGCTGTTAACTGGGTTGGCTAGCTAATCAGTCTGTAAGATATTGGCACTTTATTCATTGGTGAGGGCGTTATTTTCTTTCATGCTCTCCCAATTCTCTGCTTAGATAGTTACCGACAGACAAATACATAATTTCTAATTTGCTCGGTAACTAATTATGAAAAAGCTGATTTTGCTTGCCGGAGCAGTAACGCTCGCCGTTGTAGGGGTTGATCACTACGATATTGATGTGCGCTCAAGTGTGGCCAAGGTGCGCCAGATGATAGAGCCGCTAAAAGATGATAGTGAATTAGTAAAGAATATTTCTGACAGCATACCCTGGTCCCAGCTGGAACATGCGGAGGTCGAAGAGTTATTAAATCATCCTCGGGTTCAGGCTTATCTGGACCGTGAGAATGTTAAGCAGGCGCTCAAGGACTACTTTGCAGACCTGGGCAATCTCTCTGGTGAAGAGGCCTGGGATGCAATTGAAAAAATAGAGCGGGAATCGCGTATTACAGGCTATGAAGCGCTTTCAATGAAGTTGGCTTGGCTGGAAAAAAATAGCCTTAACCAGGCAGAGTTCACCCAAAGAGCTGAAGAGCTATTTAATATTTATCGGGATAAAGCGCAAACGGTGATCAGGGATTACGACCCTCATGTCGAGGTTCCGGGCTTTTCCACCTATAAGGATCTTGAGCGCTCGATCGTTGAGGAAGTTCAGCAGATGACGTCCTTTCCCGATGGTATGAGTAGACATGAATACTTACGTAAACGCCTTCAGGACGCCCGTGAGGCGGTATATGGCAGTTAGGCTTTCTATCATTCAGCGCTGCCAGCTAGTTACCGGCAGCGCTGGGGGCATTTTAATTACATAAACAAGCCGATCAGATCATAGAACCAGTTACTATTGTCCTCATAATCTGAAACCTCATCGGTTTCGTATGCCCGAATCATTCCTCCACCGTTATGATTGACGATGTTGTCGAGGAAATCTTTTAATTCAAGCCCGTGCTCGGCAATCTCACCATAGTTTAAATCGATAATGGTTGTGCAGTGGCTCTCGTTCAAGTTGCGGAACATCGGGAAGTAATAGCCCCAGTTACTAGTTTGATCCAGCAGTGGAATCAAATTTTCATGGGTATCTTTCTGCCAGCGCTGTCGCAATTTATTTAAACGGGAGTCTGCATCGGGATCATTATAAATATCCTCATAAAATCTCTCGTAGGAGTACGATGAAAAATTCCCGTCAGCAAGAAAGTGCGTAATACCCAATCGATCTGAGGGGAATTTATTGGAAAGCGCAGCATAAAGTGAGGCTAGCTGATTGGCTTCGAATCCCGGTGTTATGGCTTTTAACATAGTGATGGGATTTTCCGAGCTTTCATCGCTATCGGCGGTATAGGTAGTCCAAGAGCGCAGCACTTCTTTATGTAGCGGTAATGAGGGATATTGGGTGCTGTCACTCCCGTCTAAAGGTGCCTGATAGAGAGGGCCTGAATCATCGAGGAGATAGCCATAATCGACATTCATATCCTCGCGCAATTTTGAATAATTAAACAGGGCACCAATACTGCCTGCACTACAACCCGCAGCGAGCATCTGCTTCGGTTTTTGCAAATTATTTTTCACCCAGGAAGTAACTGCCTGAACGTTGCGTAATCCATTGTGGTGCCAGATAAGGTCGGGGTTCTCGCCAGTAGTGTCCTCGTATATTTCAGTTTTATCGCCTACGTAGATATCCCCTGTGCAATACGGTACATAAACCATATTCCACTCGCCAGTTTTATACTGGTCGTAGGGGTGATGTGTATAAATCAAAGGGGATACGCCAGCGGTAGTAAGATTTTCGAAATTTGTAAAATCTAACAAGTGCACATTGCTTAGGTAATCATCGGGAATGCCATTGGGGTTGCGAGCCCCGCGAATACCAGCTTGTCCTGAGCAGCTTTCATAGTCCCAGCATGCCCCACCACCCTCGAAATAGAAAATGGTGTTACTGGTATCTGGAACACGGTGAACAAAGAACTTATAGGGTGATCCATTCCCACACATGGCACCTGTATTGGTAGGTACATCAATTTTTTGCCAGGTGTTGTAGTCGCCAGGATCAAAATCATCATTAAAACTGGGATCATCCATAGTTAGTGGATACATCCCTTCAGCTTGCTGTGAGGTGACTGGCGCATCGGCATTGGGTGGATCAAACAAATGCTTTAGGGTAGTCCAGAAGTTGTAATCACCCGGTTCTGCATTTGCATGCGCTGTGATAAGTAGAGAACTCGCTAAGAGTATTGAAATAAAACCACGGAGAATTTTTATCATTATTAATCCCCTTAAGGTATTGTGTGTTTTCTCTTTGGAGTGTGCTTTGTTGATCCTGCAATAATTGTTTGGAGGTTATTTGCTCCCTATAGATAATCAACTTGCACGCTAGTCCAAATCGCTGTTTGGGTAAAACCCAATGAGGTTAGTTAATAATGATGTTTTGGTCTAGAAAGATATGAGGGGAAACTTGTCGGTCACAGAGTTTCTGTTATATTTCTTCTGTTTTTGCTCAAAAATATTCCATTTAAACTTTTATTAAAATTATTTTGTATATTTTGGCGTAATTTTTATTTTATACTTTATGGTGTTATTTTTGAGCGCTAAATAGTTCTGTATCTGATAATTTTTATGCTTGTATTAAAGGGATAGTGCCTCCCTGTGTTTAAGATTCAGGCTCTGTTGGAGTTTTTTAATTAGGTCTTGTTTCTTTTTGAAAATTTCGCGCGATTCTTCAATGCTTATTTCTTGAAATGTGATTTTGTTTTTTGGGGCTAGCTGGCCCAGGCGATGAAGTTCCGATTTTATAATATGGCCTATTCGGGGGTACCCGCCAATAGTCTGTCCCTCAATAAAGGAAATAATAGGATTGGCATCGGGTGGTACTTGAATGCTGCCGGGATAGAGTCCTGCTGATGATAGTTGTGTCTTTCCGTTTGTAATTTTATGAATTGTAGAATTGTTTTTAGTGGATAGACGAATGCCCATACGATTGCTTTGGGTAGAAACCAGATAGGTTGAGCCGTAAAAGTGTTCAATAAATTTCTTGGAAAATAAGTTGCTCTCTGGTCCAGCCACTAGCCGTAGCTTTGAATTATGTGAGTAGTGAAGGTGAAATCTTTTATTTAGTACAGATTCTTTTGCGGTGTGGACTTCTTTAAAGTGGATGACTTCGTTAGATGTGATCGGTTTGCCACTATTTGCGCCAAATTTACTAATAATGTGAGTTGCAGAGCTACCTAAGATATTGGGTGCGTCTATCTTGGCAGAAATCGCAAGGTAGATTCTTGCACCGGAAATAGCTTGAGCTATATCCAAAATATCACCAGGCTTAACCCTATAGGTTCGGAAATTATCAATTGACTCGTTATTTAAGGAGCCTCTGAATTGGCCTCCGGCTATAGCGATAGTGAGATTGCAGAGGAATTCGATTCTAGGGCCGAGCAGGGTGATCTCAAAGGTTGGGTGCCCTAACGGGTTTCCTAATAACAGGTTGGCTATTTTCATCGATAGTGGGTCGGCAGCACCTCCCCATGGAATTCCACAGTGCATCATGCCTGGACGACCCAGGTCCTGAATACTTGTCTGTAGCCCTGCTCGAAGAAAGTGAATACCCATAGACCCTCCTTTTTAGGGTGAACTACCTTTAGTACTCTGCGAGAGTATATGAAATTGCTGAGAATCTATTGCATAAAATTCAATTTCATCTAAAGGTGCAGCGATAAATGGGGAGGGTTCCGCAGGTTGAAAAAGACTAAGGGGTGTCTGGCCAATAATTTGCCATCCCCCCGGTGTAGCTTGTGGGTAGATGCCTGTTTGTTCTCCACCTATCCCGACAGCGCCTGCGGGAATTCTGGTTCGGGGAGTTTCTTTTCTGGGGCAATATAGCTTTGGGTCAAGTCCGCCAAGGTATAAGAAGCCTGGAGTAAAGCCCAACATATGCACTAAGTAACGTTGTGCGGTATGTCGTTTGATGATTTCCTGTGACGATAATTTGGTATGTTCTGATAATGCCTCAATGTCTGGAGAAAAGCCTTCTTCGTAGCATACGGGAATACGCACTATACGTGATCTACTGGTGAAGGGGGCAGGGTTGTTTAGAAAGTCCTCGGTAGTTTTAGTGAGTAATTGGTATAAGGTTTTGTGATCCCATAGGGAAGGATTGAAAATAACAGTTAAGCACTGGTATGCAGGGATGATATCAATGATACCTGGATGCACTTCATTTAATAGAGCCGTTCTTAAACCGATAATTGTCCGGCTAAGAGCTTTGCATGGTTTGCCGGAAAAGCGGATATCTACTGCACAATCTCCGTTAATGGTAATAGCTAGTGGTATATGGGGGGCAGGGTGTGTCACCGAGCTATACTCACGCCGTTTGCATTGAGATGTTGGTTAAGTTGTCTGGCGATAATGGGCGCTTGGGGATTATCGCCGTGGAGGCAGATGGTATCCACAGAGAATTGTAATTTTTCACCATGATAATCGTTAAATTCTAAGCCCTTTGCCAAGCAGATAGCCCGCTCTAAGCACTGTCCTGTCTCAGCAATAACAGCACCCGCCATTGAGCGTGGAGCTAGTTGGTTTTTGCTGAGGTATTGCCTGTCCATAAATCCTTCGCGAATAAATGTTTTATTTTGTTTGGCAGCAGCGAACTGCATGGCAGCGTTGGCTAACCCAATAATTTTCAGTGAAGGATATTCTTTGTCGAGTAGGGTAATAATACTTTTAGCGAGTTCTCTGTTTGACTCTGTATCATTGTAGAGAGCGCCGTGTAGTTTAATATGGTCTAAAGTTGCTCCTAGGCTACGCGCGATATTTTCTAGTTGGTTTACTTGTGCGCAAAGAGAGTCGAGTAATTTATTTTGAGGAATAACTAGAGATTTGCGGCCAAAATTTTCCCTGTCGGGGTAGCTGGGGTGCGCACCGATTTTTAAACTATTTTTTAGGGCGTTTTCGATTGATCTACCCATGATCTCGGGAGTGCCAGCGTGACCGCCGCAAGCTATATTGCAACGGGAAATAAACGGCATGATTTGGGCGTCCCTGTCACAGCTGCGTAAATCAGCACCTTCACCCAGATCGCAGTTGATATCAATGTTCACTGTGGCATCCTGCCTGTATATATTTTGAATGGGTTTTAACGCTAAGAATCTGCCTATTAAAGTGGTTAATTGTCAGGGCACTGATTTACTTCCATAGAGATTTTCTTTGAATTTGATTCATAGCAATTTCCCAGTGGGGAGCAGAAGCAGGCGGAAATTGAAAGGTTCCATCTTTCTTGATTAATTTTTTCCCATAGTTCAGAAGTTGCAGTGCCACGACTTAAAGAATAGAAAGGGTACTCCGACTGTGAGGGAATGATAACTTCATTTATTTCTGAAGAGCTTTGAAAGCCTTCGTCAAGGGGTGGGTGGTGATTTTTATAGTTTCTATTAAATTTATTTTTCATCATTTTATGCTCTTCCTGACAGCAGGCGCGCAAAAAATCATGGGTGCTTGAGTATTCTACATTTTTATATTTAAAGCTAACGGATTTTAGGATGGCAGGGCCGGCCCCAGCATTGCGAAAGCCAAATGTAATTTTGCTTTGATTGCTCTCCTCGTCATAGTTGCCATGGCTGAACTGAATAACAGGCATTGTCATTATTTTGACTTGTTGATTGGCAGCTCTGGCTTGTAAATAGGTGGCATAGAAGGATGCCAGAGAAATCATAATTGCACTTACTGCGATCACTGAGTTTAAGCGGTCGCGATTGAATAACTTCATATCTTGTCGCACCTACCTACTAGTTATTTTTAAGTGAATTGAGCAAGAAAGGATGCCGGTCTATAGATTGGCATCCTTTCCTATTCAATTAGTTCAGCATGGTTTTAAGAAAGCGCCCGGTATGGGAAATGTCCATTTCTGCAACATCCTCAGGTGTCCCCGTGGCAATAATTTGCCCGCCGCCAGAGCCACCCTCCGGGCCCAGGTCTACAATCCAGTCTGCAGTTTTGATCACGTCCAGATTGTGTTCGATCACTACGATGGTATTGCCGTGATCGCGCAGGCGATGCAGAACATCCAGCAGTAATTGGATATCGGCAAAGTGCAGGCCGGTAGTCGGTTCGTCGAGGATGTACAGGGTTTGCCCAGTGTCTCGTTTGGATAGCTCGCGGGAGAGTTTTACCCGTTGGGCTTCACCACCTGAGAGAGTGGTGGCAGCCTGGCCTAGCTTGATATATGAGAGGCCGACATCCATTAGGGTTTGCAACTTCTTCGCGATTGCGGGCACAGGGTCAAAGAATTCCCGTGCATCTTCCACGGTCATTTCCAATACTTCGTGGATATTCTTGCCCTTGTAGTGTACCTCCAGGGTCTCGCGGTTGTAGCGCTTGCCGTGACAGGTATCACAGGGTACATAGACATCCGGCAAAAAGTGCATTTCTACCTTAATCACCCCGTCGCCCTGGCAGGCTTCACAGCGCCCACCCTTGACGTTAAAGCTGAAGCGTCCAGGTTTATAGCCCCGTGAGCGGGCTTCCTGGGTGCCAGCAAACAAGTCGCGAATTGGGGTAAAAATACCGGTATAAGTTGCCGGGTTTGAGCGAGGAGTGCGCCCGATAGGACTCTGATCAATATCCACGCATTTGTCGAAGTGCTCCAGACCGTGTACTTCTTTATAGGGAGAGGCCTTAAGGGTTGTTGCTTTGTTAAGTGCAGTGGCGGCAAGTGGATAGAGTGTTGTATTAATCAGGGTGGACTTACCAGAGCCCGATACACCGGTTACACAGGTAAATAATCCTACTGGGATCTCCAGATCGACGTCCTGTAAATTATTTCCACTGGCCCCTTCGAGGCGCAACAAATAGTCCGGGTCGGGTACGTAGCGTTCTTCCGGTACGGCAATTTTCGTTTTGCCGGAGAGGTACTGACCGGTTAGGGATTTCTTGCATTTGGTAATTTTATCGGCGGTACCCGCTGCCACGACTTCTCCACCATGGACTCCGGCACCGGGGCCAATATCGACGATAAAGTCGGCACTGCGAATGGCATCCTCATCGTGCTCCACCACAATAACCGTGTTGCCGATATCGCGCAGGTGGGTAAGGGTGTTGAGCAGGCGCTCGTTGTCCCGCTGGTGTAGGCCGATAGAGGGCTCGTCGAGAATATACATTACGCCCACGAGGCCGGCGCCGATCTGGCTGGCGAGGCGAATGCGCTGTGCTTCGCCGCCGGAGAGGGTTTCTGCACTGCGGTTTAGGTTTAGGTAATTCAGGCCGACATCGACGAGGAAGCGGAATCGATCGCGAAGCTCTTTGAGAATCTTATCGGCAATCTCTTTCTGGGCGCCTTTAAAAGCCAGCTCATGGTCGAAATACTCGAACGCATCGCCTACAGGCAGCTCAGTAATTTGCGCCAGGGTGCGGTTATCCACAAAGACATGACGGGCCTCGCGGCGCAGGCGGGTACCGTGGCACTCTGGGCATTTTTGTGTACTCAGATACTTGGCTAACTCCTCCCGTACCGATTGGGACTCGGTATCCCGATAGCGGCGTTGGAAGTTGGGGATAATGCCCTCGAAGGTGTGCTGGCGCACGGTGACATCGCCGCGATCATTGACGTAGCTGAAGTCTATCTCTTCGTCGCCACTGCCCTGCAGGATAACCTTGCGGTGGGCTTTGCGTAATTTTTTCCAGGGCTTATCCAGATCGAAACCGTAGTGCTCGGCGAGGGAGTCGAGCATGTGGTAATAGTAAATGTTGCGTCTGTCCCAACCGCGAATGGCGCCCTCGGAAATACTGCTTTCCGAATCGATAATTACCTTGTCTTCATCGAAGAACTGTTTGACGCCCAGGCCGTCACAACTGGGGCAGGCACCCGCGGGGTTGTTGAAGGAGAACAGACGCGGTTCCAGCTCATCCAGTGAGTAATCACAGACGGGGCAGGCGTGGCGGGCAGAGAAGAGGCGATCTTCCTGGTCTCCATCCATAAAACTGATGGAGGCGATACCGTCGGTGAGATTCAGGGCAGTTTCGAAGGACTCCGCCAAACGCAGTTGCAGGTCCTCACGCACCTTAAAGCGGTCTACCACCACCTCAATGGTGTGCTTGCGGCGCTTATCCAGCTTGGGGGTGTCGTCCAGGTCACAGATAACTCCGTCGATCCGTGCTCGCACAAATCCGTCCCGGCGCAATTGTTCAAATACGTGCTGGTGCTCACCCTTTCGATCGCGAACTACCGGCGCCAGCAACATAATCTTGCTGCCTTCCGGTAAAGCCAGTACCTGATCCACCATCTGGCTGATCGTCTGGGCTTGCAGGGGTTCGTCGTGCTCGGGGCAGCGGGGTTCTCCAACCCGGGCAAATAGCAGCCGTAGGTAGTCATAGATCTCTGTGATGGTACCTACAGTGGAGCGGGGGTTGTGAGAGGTGGACTTCTGCTCGATTGAAATTGCCGGTGATAGCCCCTCGACGGTATCCACATCCGGCTTTTCCATCATCGACAGGAATTGACGGGCGTAGGTGGAGAGTGATTCCACGTAGCGGCGCTGTCCCTCTGCGTAGAGGGTGTCAAAGGCCAGGGAAGATTTGCCGGAACCGGACAGGCCGGTGATAACGATCAGTTTATCGCGGGGAATGTCCAGATCGATATTCTTCAGGTTGTGGGTGCGAGCACCCCTTACATAAATCGTGTCCACGCTCTACCTATATGCTGCTAATACTGGGCCGGGCCTCGGACTTGCTCCGCGCGGGGCGATCACAACTGCGGTGCCGGAAAAACAGTCAAGTATAAACTCGCCACCTGATGTGCGAAAATTGTCTTTCGCAATACCCGACATTCAGGCAGATAGCATTCGATGATTCCTGTGATTCTCTGTGGTGGCACTGGCTCGCGCCTGTGGCCACTCTCTCGCGAGGCCTACCCTAAACAGTTCTTACCCCTTATCGGTGGTGAAACGATGTTACAGGCAACCGTAAGGCGCCTGGAGGGCATTGAGCCATTACAGGCGCCGATCCTGGTATGCAATGAAGAGCATCGTTTTGCCGCTGCCGAGCAATTGCAGGAAATCGGCCACGGTGCCCAGTCCATTTTGCTGGAGCCCTGCGCGCGGAATACTGCACCGGCTATTGCCTTGGCTGCCCTGGCAGCACTGGAGTCAGGAGCTGACCCTTTGCTGCTGGTATTACCGGCAGACCACGCCGTTTCCGACGAGGCAAATTTTCAGGAGTCTGTAGAGTCGGCCCGAGCCCTGGCTGAGCAGGGGCATCTGGTCACCTTTGGTATTGTGCCGACCCGGGCGGAGACCGGCTACGGCTACATTCGGCGCGGGGATAAATTGGCGGAAACTGCTTGGAAAGTGGCGGAGTTCGTCGAAAAGCCGGACACTGAAACTGCTGAATCTTACCTGGCATCCGGGGATTACTCCTGGAACAGTGGCATGTTCCTGTTCCGCGCCTCCCGCTATCTGGAGGAGTTGGAGCGGTACCGTGCAGATATTCTCGCAGCCTGCGGCAATGCCTATAAGAGTGCCGCGAGGGATCTGGATTTTACCCGGGTGGATAGAGAGGCTTTTGCAGCCTGCGCAGATGAGTCTGTGGATTACGCAGTGATGGAGCCGACTGAATCCGCTGCAGTTGTACCAATGGATGCGGGTTGGAGCGATGTGGGCTCCTGGCAGGGGCTGTGGGAGCTGGCAAAACGCGATGCCAATGACAATTTGCTCCAGGGTGATGTGTTGCTAGAAGACTCCCAGCGCTGCCTGGTGCGTGGTGAGAGCCGCTTGGTCAGCCTTCTCGGTGTATCCGACCTGGTGGTTGTCGATACTGACGACGCGCTTCTGATCGCAGACCGGCAGCGGGTCCAGGAAGTCAAAAAACTGGTCAGTAACCTCAAGAGCACTGGCCGCAGTGAGGCCCAAAGGCACCGCAAGGTATATAGGCCCTGGGGCTACTACGACTCGATTGATGCGGGTCCACGCTTTCAGGTGAAGCGTATTGTGGTGAAGCCGGGCCAGCAGCTATCCCTGCAGATGCATCACCACCGCGCTGAACACTGGGTTGTGGTGCAGGGAACTGCGAAAGTTACCCGGGGTGAAGAAGAGGTCCTGATAACCGAGAACCAATCGACTTATATCCCCCTGGGGGTGGTCCACCGTTTGGAGAACCCCGGTACGATTCCCTTGGAGCTGATCGAGGTGCAATCCGGCAGTTATCTCGGGGAGGATGACATTGTCCGCCTCGATGATGAGTACGGTCGTAACTAGTTGTGGATAAAAGTTGTGCTGTTTCCCCTACAGCCGGGAGGCGGCTCACTGTACAATGCGCGCCCTATTTGATGCTGTTCCGGGATTTGCATGAATTCCATTGAGCGCCGCGCCCTGGGTGGGCTGGCTTCCCTGTATGTCTTTCGTATGCTGGGCCTGTTTATGGTCCTGCCGGTTCTCACTGTGTACGGCGAGGGCTATCGTGATAGCACGCCCATGCTGCTGGGGCTGGCAATGGGTGCCTATGGCCTGAGTCAGGCGATACTCCAAATTCCTCTGGGGCTCCTGTCCGATCGTTGGGGGCGCAAGCCGGTCATTTATACCGGCCTTGCACTGTTTGCCCTGGGCAGTGTCATCGCTGCGCTGACAGATTCGGTTTACGGCCTTATTGTGGGGCGGGTACTGCAAGGTTGTGGTGCTATTGCCGCTGCTGTGATGGCGCTGGTTGCCGACTTAACCCGCGATGAAAAGCGCGGTATTGCGATGGCGATTATCGGAGCGTCTATTGGCGTTGCATTTATGCTGGCGGTGATCCTGGGGCCGGCGCTGGCCGGTGTGGGCGGCTTGCCGGCAATTTTCTGGGTCACTGCTGGATTAGCACTGCTGGGTGGATTATTGGTTTGGCGCCTGGTGCCGACTCCGGAGGCGGCTCGGCGGCCCGCGGTTTATGGCAGTGGTTTTCGTTCGGTAGTTAAAAGTGGTCTTGTTTGGCGCTTGGTTTCTGGGGCCTTTTTCTCCCACTTGTTGCTCACGGCATTGTTTGTCGCCTTGCCATTGGTGCTAGTCGATAGATTGGATTGGCCGGCGAGCGAACACTGGAAACTGTATGGGCCGCTAATGCTCGGCACCTTCCTGGTGATGTTGCCAATGATGAGGGCGGCAGAGAAAAGTGATCGGGTGCCTTTTGCGCTTAATTTTGCTTGTTTAGCTTTGATCGGTGGCAGTGCGGCCTTGTTGTCTGCAAGCACCTGGGTGCTGGTAGTCTTGCTGGCAGTGTTCTTCACCGGTTTCAACCTGCTTGAAGCCCTGTTGCCGGCGCAGCTAACCAGGAAGGCTCCGGCGGAAGCGAGAGGTGCAGCTACGGGGCTCTATGCGACTTTACAGTTCTTTGGCACCTTTGTCGGCGGTAGCCTGGGTGGCCTGCTGTTCGGTCTGGGGGGCGCTTCCGCAGTTGCTGCTCTGGGCTTGGCGGTGCTGCTGCTATGGATGTTGCTGTGGTGGGGTTTGCGCGAGAGAGCGTGAAGGTAGCGCTTACTAACACTGAGCCGCTATTGTATCCTACTGGATAAAAATACAATATTTACCGATGGTGCAATGTAGCACTGACGGTATTTCATAACACTTGATAGATTAATTGATTGTTTAAATAGTTTATTGCCCCGGGTGGAGCCCGGGTTGACGAGAGGAGAGGGCCATGGCCAGGGGTATTAATAAAGTAATTCTGATCGGTAATCTGGGGAATGACCCGGAAACCAAATATATGCCGAGTGGCGGTGCTGTTACCAACATCAGCCTGGCTACCAGTGAGAGCTGGAAAGACAAGCAGACTGGCCAGCAGCAGGAGCGCACTGAGTGGCATCGCGTAGTATTTTTTAACCGCCTGGCTGAGATCGCCGGTGAGTACCTGCGCAAGGGGGCCAAAGTTTATGTAGAGGGCTCTCTACGCACCCGTAAGTGGCAGGATAAGAATTCCGGCCAGGACCGCTACACCACTGAAATCGTTGCCAGCGAAATGCAGATGCTGGACGGTCGCGGTGAGCAGGGCGGCTTTGGTCAGGGTATGGGTGGCGCTGGAATGGGCGCAGCCGCAGGTGGCCAAATGGGTGGCGGCCAGCCGATGGGTGGTTCCAGCGGTTTTGACCAACAGGGCGGCCAGGAGGCATACGGGCAGGGGCGTACCGCTCCCTCACCGATGGCACCAGCTAACCAGCAGCCCCAGCAACAGCCGAACCAAGGTCCTGCCGGTGGTTTCGATAATAGCTTTGATGACGATATCCCGTTCTAAGAACTGGATTTACCAGTGTCTGAATTGAATACAGGTTATATGCCGGATACCGTCGCCATTATCACAGCTGGTAATGAGATTGATGGTGCGCTGCAAAAAAGACTGCAGCGCGCAGGCTTTCGCATACAGCAGTTGACCCCTGGGGAAATCGATCAATTGAGACCGGGCTCAATTGTGATTAATGCCTCCGCCTGTGCCGACAATCGAGGCATGCCGGAGTCACTGCTGGTGAGTAAGCGGCTTTGTGCTGCACCCTGTGAATATATTATTCACCTCTCATCCTACCAAGTTTTTTCTGGCGGTGAGCGCCGCCGCTATGACGAGGATGAGCCCGCAGAACCACAGTCCCCGAGTGGACGCGAATGGCTGGCCTGCGAAGATGCCTTTAATGGGCTGCAAAACCTGACGATTTTGCGTTTTGGCTGGATGGTGGATAGTGGTCAGGATGCCTTGTTAGGGCGTATTTTACGCAACTTTGTGTCTGGGGAGCCTTTAGCCCTGGATGGAAGGAACAGCGGCAACCCAGTAACAGTGGTGGATATGGCTCGTGTCGCAGTGGCGGTTGCCCAGCAGCTCGCTAGCGGGGCTAAGGCAGGAGGTGTTTACCACTACGGTAGTTCTGATAGCTGCACAGCGATGGAGTTTGCCCTGGAGGTGGTCGAGCGCGCCCAGGCTTTTTACGATGAAGAGCGCTTTGCGCAATTTACTTCATTAGGGGATGAGGCAGAAAAGCGGGATCGCAGCATAGTACTTTCATGTGGCAAGCTGCGAGATGTCTTTGGTGTTCAGCAGCGGAGCTGGAGACAGGGACTGACACGCCAGGTTGAGCTGTGGTTGGAGCGCTTGCACGCGACTCCGGAATAGTTTGGTTTCTGTTGTGCAGTCAATAAAAAGGGCGCCTCGCGGCGCCCTTTTTATTTCGATTAGATTTTATCGAATATCAGGCAAGCATTAGTTCCGCCAAAGCCAAAGCTATTGGACATAGCCCGTTTGACTTCAGTCTCACGCAGCTGGCGGACAAGGTCCATGCCTTCCGCAGCGGGGTCGAGGTTCTCTACATTGGCTGATGCAGCAATAAAGTTATTCTGCATCATCAGCAGGCTGTAAATGGCCTCCTGAACCCCTGCAGCTCCCAGAGAGTGGCCTGTCAGAGATTTGGTAGAGGCGAATGCCGGAACGGTATCCCCGAAGACTTCGCGCATGGCTTTCAATTCGGCGACATCGCCTACGGGTGTAGAGGTGCCGTGGGTGTTGATATAGTCCACGCTACCCTGCAGGCCTTTGCCGTCCATACCGGCCAGAGCCTGCTGCATACAGCGGGTGGCGCCTTCACCGCTTGGGGCAACCATATCGTAACCATCGGAAGTTGCGCCGTAACCGGTCAGCTCCGCATAGATGGTCGCACCGCGAGCCACGGCGTGCTCCATTTCTTCGAGTACCAGACAGCCACCACCACCGGCGATCACAAAGCCATCGCGATCGGCATCGTAGGGGCGTGATGCTTTTGTCGGAGTATCGTTATATTTGCTTGAGAGGGCGCCCATAGCGTCAAACAAGTGAGTCAAACTCCAGGCTAGTTCCTCACCACCGCCAGCAAACACTACATCCTGCTTACCCATCTGGATAAGCTCAGCTCCGTTTCCTATACAGTGGGCACTGGTAGCGCAAGCGGAGGAAATACTGTAGTTCACCCCTTTGATTTTGAATGGAGTGGCTAAGCATGCGGAAACGGTACTGTTCATTACCTGGGGCACGCGGTAGGCGCCTACACGGCGAACACCTTTTTCCTTCAGAGTATGTGCAGCGTCAATAATCTGCTGAGTGGATGTGCCGCCAGAGCCCATCACGATACCCGTGCGCGGATTAGATATCTGCTCCTCCTGCAGGCCCGACATCTCGATTGCTTCACGCATGGCAATGTACGCATAGGCTGCAGCGTCGCCCATAAAGCGAAGTTGCTTGCGATCGATATGCTCTTTGAAATCGATGTCCACAGGCCCAGCCACATGGCTGCGCAGGCCGAGCTCCTTATACTCTTCTTGGAAGCGGATGCCGCTTCGACCAGTTTTCAGTGACTCGGTGACTTCTTTAGTGTTGGTACCGATACAGGAAGTGATACCCATTCCGGTAATGACGACCCGACGCATAGTGATCTCCAGCATAGCTTGTCGGCAGAGGACTGATGGTTTCTACCGGTATTAGTCTTAAACGAGTTTAAAAATTGTCCGTACGGGTAAATAAGCCTACGCGAAGATCCTTTGCTGTGTAAATTTCTCTTCCATCCACAGAGACACTGCCGTCGCCAATACCCATAACAAGCCTGCGCTCAACAATCCGGCTCATCTGAATATGGTAAGTCACCTTCTTGCTGGTGGGGAGGATCTGGCCAGTAAATTTAACTTCACCACAGCCCAGTGCGCGACCGCGGCCGGGGTTGCCTTTCCAGGCAAGGAAATAGCCCAGCAGCTGCCACATGGCGTCCAAGCCTAGGCACCCAGGCATTACGGGATCGCCGGGGAAATGGCAGTCGAAGAACCATAGATCGGGGTGAATGTCGAGCTCAGCGATCAACTCTCCCTTGCCGAAAGCACCACCTTCCTTGGATATATGGGTGATACGATCGAGCATCAACATATTGGGAGCCGGCAACTGGGCGTTGCCTGGGCCGAACATCTCGCCACGGGAGCAAGTCAGGAGCTCCTCTCTGGTATACTCACTTTTTTGTACAAAATTACTCATCATTTCCCCGTTAGTGGGTGGTTATGCAATTGAGATTGGACACTTTTGCAAGAGCGGGCATTCTAAGGGCTGTGCGTTGCTTGTCCAGTCGGTCAAGACGCTTTTTGTGACTGGCGTGAGAATTGTCTTCACAAATCCCACCTATTTAGCGTATTAATTCCTCAACATATTCGTATAGTTTTGGTGTTTATCCTCGGGGAATTCACATTTTGGGCCAAGTTTAACGTTATCAAGTGTAAGTGCTTGCATTGCGACGCTATGATAAGTTGCCAGCCCTGCGCGGGGTGCGCTGTTTTAAATTGATTGGGGGAGCAGAATGCTCAAGAAATGCCTATTTCCTGTTGCCGGTTACGGCACTCGTTTTCTTCCTGCCACCAAGGCAATGCCGAAAGAAATGTTACCGCTGGTGAATAAGCCATTGGTTCAATATGGCGTTGAAGAGGCTATAGAGGCAGGGCTGACTGAGATCGGTTTTGTCACAGGACGAGGCAAGCGCGCGATTGAGGATCACTTTGATACCAACTTTGAGCTGGAACACCAGATCGCCGGTACCGGTAAAGAACGTTACCTGGACTCAGTGCGCAAAGTGATCGATAAGGCGAGCTTTTCTTATACGCGTCAGGGCGAAATGAGAGGCCTGGGTGACGCTATTTTGCAAGGTCATCGTCTGGTTGGTGACGAACCCTTTGCCGTCGTGTTGGCTGATGATCTGTGTCTAAATGAAGATATGGGTGTTTTGGGGCAAATGGTTCAGCTTTACAAGCAATTCCGCTGCAGTATTGTTGCGGTGGAGGAGGTGCCGAAGGAGCAGATCCATAAATTTGGTGTGATCGGTGGTAATGAGATTAAGCCTGGTCTGTATCAAGTCACTGATATGGTTGAGAAGCCTGCAGCGGAAGATGCCCCTAGTAATATGGCGATTATTGGTCGTTATATCCTGACACCGGATATCTTTGATCTGATCCGAGATACTCCTCCAGGCAAAAATGGTGAGGTTCAAATTACCGATGCGCTGATGGCGCAAGCTCAGCAGGGCTGTGTATTAGCCTATGCCTTCAAAGGTCGCCGCTTTGACTGTGGTTCTGTAGAAGGCTTTATTGATGCTACTAACCACGTTTACGAAAATGTGTATTTGCCAGAGCAGGCTGCTGAGGAGAAAAGCAAGTGAGTGAGCTGACTTGCTTTAAGGCTTATGACCTTCGCGGCCGTGTTCCCGATGAACTTAATACCGATGTTGCATATCGAGTGGGGCGTGCCTTTGCCCAGTTCCTGAATGCTCGTCGAGTAGTTGTTGGGCATGATATTCGGCTTACCAGTGGCGAGCTGACAGATGCGCTGGTCAATGGATTGCGAGATGCGGGTGCCGATGTTTTCCATATCGGCGAGTGCGGTACAGAAGAGGTCTACTTTGCCAATTTCCACGGGGACTTTGATGGCGGTATTTGTGTTACTGCTAGTCACAATCCTATGGACTACAACGGCATGAAGTTTGTCCGTGCAGGCAGTAGTCCAATCAGTGGTGATACCGGTCTACTGGATATTAAGCGCTTGGCAGAAGAAAACAACTTTGCTCCGGTTGAGCAAAGAGGCACTTTGCAGCGCTTTGAACACCGCGCTGATTTTGTGCAGCACTTATTGGGGTATATCGATAATACTGCATTGAAACCATTAAAATTGGTGGTTAATGCCGGTAATGGTGGTGCGGGGGCGGTTGTTGATGCGCTGGCCCCACACCTGCCATTTGAGTTTGTGCGAGTTCACCACAAGCCCGACGGCAACTTTCCCAACGGTATTCCCAACCCAATTTTGCCAGAAAACCGCAATTCTACTGCCGAGGCAGTGCGGGCAAGCGGTGCTGATTTTGGTATAGCCTGGGATGGTGATTTTGATCGCTGCTTTTTCTTCGATGAAAGTGGTGATTTTATTGAAGGTTACTATGTTGTTGGTTTGCTGGCAGAAGCTTTCCTGGCAAAAAACAGCGGTGCCAAAGTTGTTCATGATCCACGCCTGCTCTGGAATACCGAGGATATTGTCCGCGCTGCTGGTGGAGAGCCGGTACAGAGTAAAACCGGTCATGCCTTTATTAAAGAGCGCATGCGCAAGGAAGATGCCATTTATGGCGGTGAAATGAGTGCGCATCATTATTTCCGGGATTTTGCCTACTGCGATAGCGGTATGATTCCATGGTTATTGGTTGCTGAGTTGGTAAGTCGCAGTGGTAAATCGCTGTCACAGCTTGTTGGTGAGCGCATGGCTGCTTTCCCCTGTTCGGGAGAGATTAACTCTAAGGTTCAGGATGCTGCAGCACTGTTAAAGGCGGCAGAGGAAAAGTATGGACCTGCAGCTGACAGCGTTGAGCACGTGGATGGGTTGAGTATCGCTTACCCCGAGTGGCGTTTTAATTTGCGTATGTCAAATACTGAACCGGTTGTTCGCTTGAATGTTGAATCCCGGGGAAGTGAGGAATTAATGCGGGAGAAAACAGAGGAGCTGCTTAAGCTTATCGGTTGATACTCGTTTTTTAATATTAAAAAGCCCCGCAACTGCGGGGCTTTTTGGTTTGGGGGTACTCAAAGTTATTTATCTGGTTTTATGGAAGAAATTATAAGAGTCGGGTGACAGCTTGGATGGGGCCTTTGGGGGTCTTTACGTGTTGAGCGAAGATTTGCCACTGGTTCTTAACCCGTACTCCAATAACATAGGCGTAGTCTGTGTAGATGTGATGGTGGGGCTTTAGCGTTGAGCGCCCAAGGGATTTTGTGACGTTACCTAAAAACCTGAACTTTCCCCGGTTGATAATTTCATTGTGTGTGGCCTTGCCATTGAGTCCTTGCTTTTTCCTTGGGCGAACATGAGCAACGGCCGGCATATTTGCATTGCGCCCGCCAATACAGAAACAGCAGTCACTGAGTTGCCCGGTAATCATAATGTCGGCACCGCTGCGCATTTGGTAGGGTTCAAGGCGATCTAGGGCAAGGTCTTCATCCCAATCGATCATGCGAATATGGTGGACTTTGATTGTTTGTGGATCTTCGATAAAGACCCCTTGGCGGTGGAAAGCAAAAATTTCATTGGGGCTATCGATACCAGGTGCGCCCATGCCCATGGTGTAGGTCCCGAATTGATAATCCATGACTCCAGTATCTTTTGTACCGGTAATTCTCACCAGGTTATTTTTTAAGAACATTTCAGGGTAATTTCTAAGCTGATAAAGCGCAGTAGAGCTTCTCATGTGCTGATCTCTCTATACCAATTATATTTTTCTCGTTATTTTTGCTCCTGAGGAATTGGTGTTGGCGCTTGAAATAACAAGAGGAACAATCGTACCCAGTGTTGAAGGGGCAGAGGAAAATAGATACGAATAAACTTTGGAGTCCAGTCAGGGTTGGTAGCTGTTCGAGGGGAAGGGAACTGCGTTGTTTCACATTGTGCTTAAGGTAGCGGCGCTGCCCGTGCTATCGATATAGCCCGAGCAGCATTTACTTCTAGACGTTTCTCTCTATAGCAAAACTCGCCAATTGCTGCAGGGCGATTTTTTGTTCGCTCTCGGGCATAAAGGCCAATTGCTTTTTGGCGTCTTCTACAGCGGCCCGGGCACGATCCATGGTGTAGTCCAGAGCACCGCAGGCTTCAATGGCCTCAACTATTTCACTGAGCTTTTCCGCGCTGCGCTGTTCAATTGCAGTTTTTACCAGTAGTGCCTGGTCCTTGCTGCCGTTGGCCATGGTGTAGATCAAGGGCAGGGTCGGCTTGCCCTCCGCCAGGTCATCCCCAACATTTTTACCCAGCTCTTCCGAATTACCGCGATAATCAAGAGCGTCATCAACCAGCTGGAAGGCGAGTCCCAGGTGTCGGCCGTAGAGTTTTAGTGCAGTTTGTTCTTCACTTGAGCAGTTGGCTAATACGGCCGCAGTTTCACAGGCGGCTTCAAACAGTGCGCCGGTCTTTTTGTGGATAACGGTGAAGTAATTCTCTTCGCTTACTGCGGGATCACCGGCGTTGACCAGCTGCTGTACTTCACCCTCTGCGATGGTGTTGGTGGTCTCTGAGAGAATTGCCATGATGCTCATGTCTTCCAGGGCAACCATCATCTGGAAGGCGCGGGAATAGAGGAAATCTCCCACGAGTACGCTGGGCGCATTGCCCCACTTGGCATTGGCGGTAAGTCGGCCGCGGCGCATGTCAGAGGTGTCTACGACGTCGTCGTGCAGTAAGGTAGCAGTGTGAATAAACTCGATAATTGTGGCGAGATCGATATGGTTCTCACCCTGATAGCCGCAAGCTTTGGCGCAAAGCAGTACCAGTAGTGGGCGCAGGCGCTTCCCCCCGGCTTCGACCAGATAGTGACCTATATTTTCCACCAGGGGAACGTCCGAGTGCAGTTGATCGAGAATGCGCTGGTTAACCGCAGCAAAGTCTTCGGCGGCGACCCGGTGAAAAGGCAGCATGTGAGAGTTCCTTATACGACTAGACAGAGGCCTCCCGGGGGCCGGAAGGCGAAGGGGCGCTATTGTATCAACCCGGCGAATTGATTAGAATCTGCGCCCCGCCAATTGCGGGCTCTTTGCGGCTATTGGGTCGTCTGCGGGCCTTTTGGCGAATAGATGTTAAACACACGGCGCAAGCTCCCGAAATGCGGAGCAGTGACTTACTGGTCCTCCCGCTGCTTCGTGTCGTCCATACCGGAGCATAGAAATATGTACGCTGTTTTTGAGAGCGGTGGCAAGCAACACCGTGTAGAGGAAGGCGAAGTTCTTCGCCTGGAGAAGCTGGAAGTAGCAACTGGCGAATCCATTGATTTTGATAAAGTGTTCATGGTTGTCGATGGCGACAAGATCAGCATTGGCGCTCCTATTGTAGATGGCGCTAAAGTAACTGCTGAAGTGGTAAGCCACGGCCGCGGCGAGAAGGTGAAAATCATCAAGTTCCGTCGTCGTAAGCACTCCATGAAGCGCCAGGGCCACCGTCAGTGGTACACCGAAGTTAAAATCACTGGCATCAAGGCATAAGAGAGGAGTAACGACTCATGGCACATAAGAAAGCTGGCGGTAGTACGCGAAATGGTCGCGATTCCGAGAGTAAACGCCTGGGCGTGAAGCGCTTTGGCGGCCAGTCTGTAGCAGCAGGCAACATCATCGTTCGTCAGCGTGGCACCAAGTTCCACGCCGGTGTTAACGTTGGTATGGGCAAAGACCACACCCTGTTCGCCACTGCGGACGGCGTTGTGAAGTTTGAAGTTAAGGGCCCCAACAACCGCAAGTTCGTTTCTATCGAAACTGCTTAAGCGGTCATTAGCCCAAGCTTCATAAAAAGCCCCGCTATTGCGGGGCTTTTTTGTTGGAAAAGTCGCAAAAAGACCGCGACGGGAAGTTAGGGTGGCAGTTGCCCACAGGAGGCGGCTTGTCGGCTGGTATGATGATAGTGCGCGCATCTGCGCACCGGATGAGACAACCGCTGTGGCGGTGGAGTGATTATGAAGTTTGTCGATGAGGCGCCCATCTCTGTGCAGGCAGGTAAGGGCGGCAATGGCTGCCTGAGCTTTCGCCGGGAAAAATTTGTTGAGAAGGGTGGCCCGGATGGCGGTGACGGCGGTGATGGCGGCTCCGTGTACCTGGAAGCTGATGATTCCCTGAACACCCTGGTGGATTATCGCTACCAGCCCCGCTACGCCGCTGAGAGTGGTCAGCCGGGTCGAGGGCGCAACTGTACTGGCGCCAAGGGTGAGGACCTGGTCCTTAAGGTGCCGGTGGGCACCACGATCATTGATGTGGATACCGGCGAGACACTCGGCGATATGACCGAAGCCGGTGAGCGCCAGCTGGTGGCCCAGGGGGGCTTCCACGGTCTGGGCAATACCCGCTTCAAATCCAGTACTAACCGTGCGCCGCGCCAGACCACCCACGGCACTGAAGGCGAGATGCGCAGCCTCAAGCTCGAACTGAAGGTTCTGGCGGATGTGGGCATGTTGGGGCTGCCCAATGCGGGCAAATCCACGTTTATTCGCGCCGTCTCTGCGGCCAAGCCGAAAGTGGCCAACTACCCCTTTACCACCCTGGTGCCAAATTTGGGGGTGGTGCAAGTGCAGAAGCATCGCAGCTTTGTGATTGCAGATATTCCCGGCCTGATTGAAGGTGCAGCCGAAGGGGCGGGCCTGGGGATTCGCTTCCTCAAGCACTTAACTCGCTGTCGGGTTTTGCTGCACTTGGTTGACTTGGCTCCCTTTGATGGCTCTGATCCGGTGGAGAATGCCCGAGCCATTGAGCGCGAGCTGTCCACCTTTAGCCCGACCCTGGCCGGGCGTGAGCGCTGGTTGGTATTGAACAAGACCGACCTGGTGCCCGCTGCGGAGCTGGAAGAGCGCTGTCAGGCGGTAGTAGATGCCCTGGGTTGGGAGGGGCCTGTATTCCGTGTGGCGGCTATTCGCAAGGAGGGCACCGATGCCCTCGGCGGTCGCCTGATGGATTACCTGGAAGAGCGTCAGGAAATCGAGGCGCGAGATCCCGACTTGGCTGTGGCGGAGCTGGAAGCGCAGCGTCAAATGCAGCGCGAAGCTCGCGAGCGAATCGAAGAGTTGAGACAGAGTCATCGCGCCAAGCGCAAAGCTGCCAAGGGGCAGGTGGATGACGACGAGGATTGGGATGATGACGACGACCACGATGTGGATGTTGAGTATCGCTCTTAAATTGTGTGGAGCGAGCAGTTGCTGAGTTCGTCTGGCTCGCTCAATAGTTATCTTGTCCTGAGGGGGAAGCATGGACTCCGCAACAGTGTCCCGGCAGGCGTTGACCAAGGCCCAGCGGTGGGTGGTAAAAATTGGTAGCGCCCTTCTGACAGATAATGGTCGAGGTGTGAATACCGCTGCCATTTCTGCTTGGGTTGCGCAGATGGCTGATTTGCGCCGTCGAGGGATCGAAGTTGTTCTGGTTTCATCCGGTGCTGTTGCGGCCGGAATGGACCGGTTGGGCTGGTGTCGCCGGCCCGAGTCTATCCACCAGTTACAGGCGGCCGCTGCTGTGGGGCAGAGCCACCTTGTGCAGGTCTATGAGCAGGCTTTTAGCCGTTTTGATATTCGCAGCGCTCAGATCCTGTTGGATCACGATGACCTTTCCAATCGCACTCGCTACCTGAATGCTCGCAGCACCTTGCGCACGCTCCTGTCACTGGGGGCTGTGCCTATCGTGAATGAAAATGACACGGTAGTGACTGACGAAATACGTTTCGGCGATAACGATACCCTGGCAGCCCTGGTTGCAAATCTGGTTGAGGCAGATGCGCTGCTGATTTTGACCGATGCGGATGGGCTGTTTACTGAAGATCCCCGCGATAACCCCGAAGCAGAATTAATTAGTGAGGCATCTGCGCTTGATCCCAGGCTGCTCGAGATGGCGGGGGATTCCCGCAGCGGTCTGGGTCGTGGTGGTATGACCACCAAGGTGCGCGCAGCGCAGTTGGCAGCGCGCTCAGGAGCTCGCACAGTGATCGCTGGCGGGGCCTTGGAGGCAGTGATAGATAAAGTCTGTGCCGGCGAGCAGCTGGGTACCCTGTTGCTGCCAGAGGCAGATCCCCTGGCGGCGCGTAAGCGCTGGCTCGCTGGACAGTTACAGGTGCGCGGAACCCTGTTAGTGGATGCCGGTGCCGAGGCAGCTATGACTGGGAGTGGTAGCAGTTTGTTGCCGGTGGGGGTTACCGCTGTTGAAGGGCATTTCAGGCGCGGAGATCTGGTGTCTTGCAGGAATGCTGAAGGTCGCGAGATAGCGCGGGGCCTGGTCAATTATGACAGTAGTGAGAGCGGTCGGATTCTGGGGCAGTCATCGGAGAAGTTTGCCGACCTTTTAGGGTATCGGGATGACGATGAATTGATTCACCGCGATAACCTGATCCTGCTCTGACTTGGCAAGTTTCGAATACAAAAAAGCCCCGCAATGCGGGGCTTTTTTGTGTCTGCTGTCTAAGGGATTAGGCGGCCAGAGCTTTGATCTGAGCGTTCAGACGGCTCTTATGACGAGCGGCTTTATTCTTGTGAATAATGCCTTTGTCTGCCATACGGTCAATAACGGGAACTGCTTCTGCGTACGCAGTTTTTGCTTTTTCCGCATCGCCGGCATCGATGGCCGCAACTACCTTCTTGATGTAGGTGCGCACCATGGAGCGCAGACTGGCGTTGTGCATGCGGCGCTTGTCGTTCTGGCGCGCGCGTTTCTTCGCTTGAGGTGAGTTGGCCACCGGTTGCTCCTGTCTGGAATCTATAAATCTGTAACTAACAGGCCCTGGGGCCCGATCGGGACGCGACATTATCCCCACAGTTGGTTGTTTGTCAACCATAGCGGGCGTCTCGGTGCAGATATGTTGTCAATCCACAACGGCGGTTACCCGGTCGGCAACTCCAGGCTGAACTCTACACCGCTGCCGTCGCTGCGGTTTCGGGCTTTTAAGGAGCCACCGTGGAAGTCTGCGATCAGTTTTGCGATATGCAGTCCCAGCCCCAGGTGGCCGGCATTATCGCCCTGGTTGCGCACAGAAACGAGAGAGTCGAACAGCTTGTGAGCGTAACCTTCCGGGAGCAGAGGGCCGTCATTGCCCACTGTGATCAGGTACATATCTCTGTTTGTTGCCACTGACAGGCAAATTTCACTGCCTTCGGGAGCGAAGCTACATGCGTTATCCACCAGCTTGTCCAGCAGTTGAGCCAATAACTCCGGTGCGCCGTGGCAGGCTAGCTCCCCAGTGGGTTTGTTTAGAGTAAATTGGTGTTCGCTGTGAGCATCGCCATAGCACTGTGTCATGACTTCAAGCAGGTCTGCCAGGTCGAAAGGCTCCCGCTCCGCTTGGTGGATGCTGGTTTCAAGATTGCTGGCTGCGGAGAGACTGTTGAGAATCCCCGACAGCCTTGCACTGCCATCCATAGCCCGCCCTGCATAGCGGCGGCTGTGGTCGTCGAGTTCTCCGGCGGCGAGGTTATCCAGGGATGAGCGAACCACTGCCAGCGGTGTGCGTAGCTCGTGTGACAACTTACTGGCGAGAGTGCGCAGGTACTGGTGATATTGGTCCAGTTCTGCGAGCAGGCTGGCGAAGGCCCGGTTTAGGTCTCCCAGTTCATCGCTTGCCTTTGAATGGGGAAAGTTGCCGCGCAGTTTGCCGCTGGAATCTACTGCGTTGCGGGCGGCCTGGTGTAGCTTGCGCACGCGCCAGGAAAGCCAGCTGGCGTAGCCCAAAAGGAAGAGCAGGGCGATAGCGGCCGCGGCGCAGCTGATCAACCACAACCGGTGGGCTGCTCCCTCGGTGACTGATTGCATCGCTTCGCCAGATTGCAGGACGACGACTTGCCCCAGAAGTGGCCGCTCAACCACTTCGTCGACCCGGGTGATAACGGGCACACTCACCGCACCAATTCGGGATTGCAGCGGTCCTGAATACCATTGCTCCCGGGTGCCACGGCTGTCAGGCGTCGGAAGAGGCAAGCTATTTTCCGGCAGCTGTGGCAAATCCTCTCTGGAAAGCAATTTGCGATAAGCCCAGTCTCTCAGCCACGAATTGCTCTCGGAATCTGCCAGCTGTAGTTGTCCGTTGCTGGCAAGAAGAAACCCCTCGCTGTCCACTACTGCGAGGCGCAGTCCAGGGCGCGCAAAGTGGTCGAGTTCTCTTTGAAGGTCTGGCAGAGGGCTTACCAAGCGCCCTGGGTGACCATCTGCTGGAAGTGTGCTGGCGCTTCGAGTCGGTGAGGAGCCACTGCTGTTTGCCCTGTCGTGAATGCGGATAGCGAGGGCTCCACCGGTTAGGGTTTGTGGTAGAGCCAGTTCCAATTGGTAACCGGCACCAGAAGTTGTCCAGCGGCCCCTTAAGCGCAGCTCACGCTCGTAGCGGCCCTCTCTCGGGTTGTGCCACAAGGCGCTGGCGGTCCCCTGGCTGGCGACGGGCAGGATGTAGTGCCGGTCAGCGGTAAACAGCTCTACAGTGTCACCACCAGCGATCAGGCCTGTGCGGGGGTCCCGGTAGGCGGGAGTTGAGTCCGAAACAGTGAGAAGCAGGTAGACTTGCTTATCCAGTTGCCCCAGCGTCACCTGGGCCATAGGGGCTAGCTGCCCGTCCTCAAGGGCTCTGGGCTCCAGTTGCTGCGCTCGCCACTCATCGCCATAGCCGTCGACTCTCGGAGCTTGAGATAGGGGATTCAGGTAGAGCTGAGCCCCTGGTGGGCGTGAAAGGCGCTGAGGGTCCGGGGCGATAAGCTGGGGGGCACTGGCCAAGCGTGCGGCAATTGCCGCCGCAGTTGCTTCAATTGCCTGGATCTGGCCTTGTGCTAGGGCGTCGTCCACCTGGCGGAGGTACTGGCAGCCGGCCCAGGGCAGGGTGAGTGCGACAAGGCTGACGAGCAAGAGTTGGCGGCGTAGGTTCATACTTAAATTTTTGAAATTGTTCGCCCGATGGCGGTTTACAGCTGCCAGCGATACCCCATGCCGTAGGCGGTTCCTATGGCATTAAACTCGGTGTCCAGCGCCTGGAATTTGCGCCTGATTCTTTTGACGTGAGAGGTGATGGTGTTGTCATCCAGCACTACTCGGGCTGCTTCCATTAGTTGGCTGCGGGATTTAACGTGGCCGGGCCTTTTTGCCAGGGCGTGGACAATCCAGAATTCGGTCACGGTTAAGTCCACGGGTTGCTCATCCCAGTGGCAATGGAGCCTGGAAATATCCAGCCATAGCTTTCCCTGAGTTAAGCTCTCGCCTTCATCGTTTTGATCTCGCAGCACGCTAACGCGGCGCAGTAGGGCGTTAATTCGCGCCTGCATATGGGGTAGGGAGATATCCTTGGTGAGGTAATCATCAGCCCCCAGGCGCAGTCCGGAAATAATATCCAGCTCTGAGTCCCTGGCGGTGAGAAATAATATTGGCAGGCTCGGCGCCATAGCGCGCAATTCCCGGCAGAGCTCAAAACCGCCCTCCACCTCGCTGCCCAGGCCAACATCGATCACGGCCAGGTCCGGCAGCCGCTGGCGAAAAGCATCCATGGCCTCAATTCTGGCGCTGTATAAATCGACCCGGTAACCGTGGCGGCGCAGAGCATCGCGGTAGTTTTCTGCGATAGCGCGTTCATCTTCGACAATGGCGATGGTTGCACTCATGACAAATCCCGACTTAATTCCTTTCTGGCGGAGAATCATGCACGAAGTTGCAGGGGTTAGGCAAAAAGGCGGGCGCAAGGCGCCCGCAAATACAACAGGGTTTCTATCAGCTTGGAGTTGCGTGAGTGGATTTGCGATCCACTCACGCTTATGTAGTGCGGCTTGAAGGCGAAGGGATATGCGGATTTGTTGTCCGCCGTGCCCCTTTGACTCAGAAGTTTCCCGCCATGGACTCCGGAAGGGAGAAGCGGATGTCGACGCGGCGCTCCATGGCGTAGGCGTCTACATCGCCTCGGGCTGCCTGGGAATAGGTGGAGCCGAGTGCGCTGCGGCTGATTCTTGAGGCATCAACTCCAAGTGATACCAAAGCCTCTTCCACACTCAGGGCGCGTTGATCGGACAGTACATTGTTGTAGCCGTCGCTGCCGCGAGGATCTGCGTGTCCCTCCAGGTGAATTTGCAGGTGGGGGTGGCGCTTGAGAAAGTCAGCCATGGCACTCAGCTGATGCATTTGGCCCTCCTGAAGCTCGTCCTCCCCAGTGGTAAACAGCATTTGGAATTGCAGTGAATCCAGGGCCAGTTGGCTGGCGTCGTTCGCGGACAGTTGAGCCGCATCCAATTGCTGTGCCAGGTTGCTGAGCTCTGCACGGCTCTCTGTCAGTTGTGTTGCCAGCATATCTGCCTCGTCTGCTTGCTTGATCTGCTCTCCGAGCCAGGCTCCGCCGAGTGCTCCGGCGATAAAGCCAACGGGCCCACCCAATGCTGCACCGGCAATTGCAGAGCCGGTAAAGACTGAGGCCTGCTTGGCCGGAGTCAAATTGGATTCGTTTTGTTCCTTAGCGTGGGCTCCGGTGGCAATCAGAGAACCCAGGGCGACGGCCATCACTACTTTTTTCATTGTTCTGCTCCTTAGCGGCTTTTCTTACTCGTGTGGGCCTGTTCTGTTGTGGCCCGTTTGAGTGTTATTAAAAAGCTCCAAGGAGGCGCTGGCGTGGCGCAGCTATGACCAACTGCGGCTCAATTGTGGCGAAAGATGGCGATCGCTCCGAAACCCAGCTCAGAAGCTGGAAGGGGCTGGGCGACCGCAGTTATAGCAGGGGGTGGATGGACAGACGGGGCTGGGGCCATCAACAGCTGCTATGTACCGCACAATTGCCAGAACCAGGGCAATAATCAAAGCACTAATGGTTATCCCTTCTCTCCCCGCACCACCAGCTCCATGGGTGGCGCGACTAGCTCGCTCTTAGTATAGGCTCGCGGTCCCGCAGTCGCAGGGCCTCAGCTCTGTAGAGGAGCCCATATATCCCCAGGTTTTGGGGTAGACTTGCCGGCCAACAAGTTTCAACTTTCGCCAGGAGTCCGAGTTTTGTCGCAGTCATCCCCAGCTCAGGAACAGGCAGTCGAAAAATCTGGTGCTTCCAGATTGCTGCGGGGCAGTTCCGTTGTCGGTGCTGCCACTATGCTGTCGCGAGTGGCCGGGCTGGTTCGCGACGTGGCACTGGCCCGCTTTGCCGGTGCGGGCGATGCTGCCGATGCCTTTTTTGTCGCATTCAAGATTCCCAACTTTTTCCGCCGCTTATTTGCCGAAGGTGCATTTGCCCAGGCCTTTGTGCCGGTACTGGCCGAATACCGCCAAAAGGGCGGTAAGGCGGCTGCGCGAGAGTTAAATGACCGGGTTGCGGGCGCTCTTGGTGGCGTACTTTTGTTGGTTACTCTGTTTGGTGTTCTCTGCGCTCCACTAGTGACGGGTATTTTTGCTTTTGGCTGGTGGTGGGACGGCAGTGAGCGTGAGAAGTTCGATCTCGCTACCGATATGTTGCAGATCACTTTTCCCTATTTAATGCTGATTTCCCTGGCGGGATTTACCGGGGCAATACTCAATACTTTCGATCGTTTTGCGATTCCGGCGCTAACCCCGGTGATGCTCAACTTGGTTTTGATTGCTGCGGCGACTGTTGCTACCAGCTGGTTTGATCCGCAAATTATGGCGCTGGCTTGGGGCGTTTTTGTTGCGGGGGTGGTGCAGCTGCTGTTTCAACTGCCTTTTCTCGCTCGTGAAGGTTTGCTACCTAGCCCTAAGTGGGATTGGCAGCACAAAGGAGTGCGTAAAATTTTACGCCTGATGGCGCCGGCGATTTTTGGTGTGTCAGTGACCCAGATCAGCCTGGTGATGGACACTCTGCTGGCTTCATTCCTGCCCAGCGGCAGTGTTTCCTGGCTCTATTTTTCCGACCGGCTCACCGAGCTGCCCCTGGGGGTGTTTGGGGTTGCGGTGGCAACGGTGATTCTGCCGAGCTTGTCGCGGCAGCACACTGACGGAGACCCCCGCCGGTTCCGTCATACCCTCGACTGGGCTTTGCGCAGTGTCACGCTAATTTCCCTGCCCGCTTCTGTAGCCTTGGTGGTACTGGCTGAGCCGCTCCTGACAACCCTTTTTCAGTATGGGCAGATGCAGCCGCGCGATATGCAAATGGCCGCCTGGTCCCTGCGCGCTTATGCCATGGGGCTGCTGGCGTTTATGCTGATTAAAGTGCTGGCGCCGGGCTATTTTGCTCGCCAGGATACCTATACCCCAGTGCGCTTTGGCTTAATTGCTATCTCGGCCAAAATGGTGTTGAGCCTGCTGTTTGTGATACCGCTTAACTACTACTTCAAACTCGGCCATATGGGCCTGGCACTGGCTACGGCTTGTCAGGCCGCTATTAACGCCTGGCTCCTCTATAAAGGCTTGCGTCGAGATGATGTCTATAAACCTGAGGCTGGGTGGGGCACTTACCTGGTAAGGTTGCTTCTGGCGAATTTGGCGATGGTTGCGATTTTGCTCGGGGCCCTGCACCTGTGGTCGCAGTGGAGTGAATGGGCCTGGTATGACCGTGCCTGGCGTATGGGGCTAATCGTAGCTGCTGGGGGAGCGACCTATCTGTCCGTTTTACTGGTTTCAGGATTGCGCCCCCGCCACTTCCGCGCCACAAGTTAGTTTATTAAGTGGGCATATCTGGATAAATATGGCCTCTGGCCGCCCAGTGGGAATCCGCTATACTGTGCGGCTCGATTTTATGAAGATGGGAAAATCGCTTTGGCCCAGGAGCGCGAACTAATTCGCGGGTTGCACAACCTGCGCCCCCGCCACCGGGGAAGCGTGGCGACAATCGGCTCGTTCGACGGTGTACACCTCGGTCACCAGGCGATTATTGCGCAGCTCAAGCAACGCGCGCAGGAACATGATCTGCCCTCGGTGGCGATTATCTTTGAGCCCCAGCCACATGAGTTCTTCTCTGGGGAAAGGGCGCCCGCGCGTCTGATGCGCTTTAAAGAGAAGGTATTGGCGCTATTTGATGCTGGTGCCGACCGGGTGCTGTGCCTGCAGTTTAACGAGAAACTGCGCAACCTGAGTGCCGATGCTTTTGTGCGCCGTATTCTGGTGGACGGCCTTGGAATCCGCCATTTGGTGGTGGGAGACGATTTCCGCTTCGGCTGTGATCGCAGTGGCGATTATCGACTTCTCCAGGGCGCCGGAGCCGAAAATGGATTCACGGTGGAAGACACGGCTACGCTTGAGGTTCGCGGAGCCCGGGTGAGCAGCACCCGCATCCGCGAAGCCTTGCAGCGGGGCGAATTTGAGTTGGCCGAGGCCTTACTCGGGCGCCCTTACAGTATTACCGGACGGGTTGCCCCCGGCCGCGCCTTGGGCCGGCAACTGGGTGCTCCCACAGCCAATGTGCGTTTGCACCGCTACCGCTCCCCGCTGGTTGGCGTTTACACCGTTCGCACCAAAGCCGCGAATGGAAGTGAACTCGCAGCTGGGCGGCCGGAAATTGACGGTGTTGCCAATGTGGGGTTTCGCCCGACAGTTGAGGGAGAGGGCGCCCGGCCACTACTGGAAGTCAACTTGTTTGATTTTGATGGCAACCTCTACGGGAAAGAACTAGCGGTAGAGTTTTGCCACAAACTTCGCAATGAAGAGAAGTTTGCCTCCCTGGAAATCCTCAAAGCCCGCATCGCTCAGGATATTGACGATGCTAAAGACTGGTTTGTGCAAAACCCCAAGGGACACTAACCGGTGTATAGAAGATGAATTATTCTCTACTAGAGCTGAAGTAGACATCCAATGACTGATTATAAAGTGACCTTAAACCTGCCTGAGACCGACTTTCCTATGCGCGGCAATCTGCCCCAGCGCGAGCCGGCTATTTTAAAGAAGTGGCAGGAAACCAAGCTCTACGAAAAAATCCGCGAAGCGCGGGAGGGGCGCGAGCAGTTTATCCTGCACGACGGTCCTCCCTATGCCAACGGGGATATTCACATAGGTCACTCGGTCAACAAGATTCTCAAAGATATTATTATCAAGTCGAAAACCCTGAGCGGTTTTGACGCTCCCTATGTGCCTGGCTGGGACTGCCACGGCCTGCCGATTGAGCACCGCGTCGAGAAAAAGATTGGCAAGGCTGGCGCAAAGGTGGATCACAAAACTTTCCGCCAGAAGTGCCGCGAATACGCAGCCAAGCAGGTGGACGGACAGAAGAAAGACTTTATTCGCCTGGGGGTGTTCGGTGAATGGGACAATCCCTACCGCACCATGGATTTCCAATTTGAAGGCGATATCATCCGAGCGCTTGGGCAAGTGGTCAAAAATGGCCATTTGGCACGGGGTTTCAAGCCTGTGTACTGGAGCGTTGTGGGCGGATCAGCTCTGGCGGAAGCGGAAGTGGAGTATCAGGATAAAACCTCCTACTCCATTTACGTTTGCTATCCGGCGACGGAAGAGACATCCCTGGCTATCGCCGATGCGGCAGGTGGACACGCGGGTGAAGGCCCCCTATCCGTTGTTATCTGGACCACAACCCCCTGGACGCTTCCTTCCAGCCAAGCGGTTTCTGTCAATGCTGAGCTGGAATATGTTGTGGTGCAAACGGCTGAGCGCCGATTGCTCGTTGCCGAAGCACGCAAGGATGCCGTATTGGAGAAGGCGGGGCTCGAAGGTGAAGTGGTAGGCCGTATTCGCGGTGCCGCCTTGGAGCACCTGAAGCTAAACCATCCTTTCTACGAGAAGCAATTGCCGATGATCCTCGGCGACCATGTCACCACTGATGCAGGTACAGGCTGTGTACACACTGCGCCGGACCATGGTCCCGATGACTTCCAGGTGGGCAAGCGCTACGGCATCGATACCCTGAACTATATCGATGACAATGGCGTATACCGCGATATGGTACCGCTGTTTGCCGGTGAGCACGTCTACAAGGTGGACGACAAAATTGTGGCCCTGTTACAGGAGCGCGGAGTACTTCTGCACCAGGGTAAGATGGAGCACAGCTACCCCCACTGCTGGCGCACCAAGACGCCGCTTATTTACCGTGCGACTCCGCAGTGGTTTGTGAGCATGCAGCAGAATGACCTTCTGGAGAATGCACAGAAGGCAGCGGATGAAGTTCAGTGGATCCCCGGTTGGGGCAAGGCTCGTATCGATGCCATGCTCGATGGCAGTCCGGATTGGTGTATTTCCCGCCAGCGCACCTGGGGCGTGCCCATCGCTTTGTTTGTTCACAAAGAGACCCATGAAATCCACCCGGACACTCCCGCTTTGATGGACAAAGTGGCTGAAAAGGTCGACGCCGAGGGTATGGATGTTTGGTTTGACCTGGACCCGCAGGAACTCCTGGGAGATGAGGCAGACCAATATCAAAAGGTGACCGACACCCTGGATGTCTGGTTCGATTCAGGTGTGACTCACTACGCCGTACTGGAGCGCCGCAACGGCCTGCGTTTCCCGGCAGATCTGTACCTTGAGGGCTCTGATCAGCACCGAGGCTGGTTCCAGTCTTCACTGAAGACCTCCATCGCTATCAACGATTGTGCTCCTTATAAGCAAGTGTTGACCCATGGTTTCACGGTAGATGCACAGGGACGGAAAATGTCCAAGTCCATCGGCAATACCGTTGCACCACTGGATGTAATCAACAAGTTGGGTGCAGATGTATTGCGCCTTTGGGTTTCCGCCACAGACTTCAGTGGTGAAATGGCGGTTTCCGATGAGATCCTGAAACGCACAGCGGACTCTTACCGTCGCTTGCGCAATACGGCTCGTTTCTTCCTGTCCAACCTGGCTGGGTTTGACCCGGAAAAAGATTTGTTGCCGGAGAGTGAGCTTCTGGCGCTGGATCGCTGGGCGCTGGATAAGGCTGCGCGTCTACAGGATGAAATTATCGCGGCTTACGATAACTACCAGTTTCACCAGATCTATCAGAAGTTACATAACTTCTGTGTCGTGGAAATGGGTGGCTTCTACCTGGATATCATCAAAGATCGCCAGTACACCACCAAAGAGGACAGTACTGCACGCCGCTCTGCGCAAACTGCCCTCTATCATATTGTTCAGGCATTTGTTCGCTGGATTGCGCCTATCCTGAGCTTTACCGCAGAAGAACTGTGGCAGTTTATTCCCGGTGCCAAAGCGGACAGCATCTTTATTGAAGAATGGTATTCGCTGCCGAAGCTGCCAGCAGACTCGGTTAAAGGTGCGGACTATTGGGCCGCCATGGCCGAAGTAAAAACTGCGGTAAACAAGGTGCTTGAAGAGCAGCGTGGAGCTGGTGCTATTGGCGGCTCCCTGCAAGCAGCGGTGACTCTGTTCGCCGAAGATGACTTGCGCGAAAAGCTTCTGGAGCTCGAAGACGAGTTGCGCTTTGTTTTGATTTGCTCCTCCACTTCTGTGCAGCCGCTCAGCGATGCTGCCGGTGCAGAGTCCACAGAGCTGGAAGGATTGAAAGTCAGCGTAAGCAAAGTGGATCACCCCAAGTGTGCGCGCTGTTGGCATTACCGTGCCGATGTGGGTGTATCAGCAGAGTATCCAGACATTTGTGAGCGCTGCGTGGAAAACGTTTCTGGTGAAGGAGAAGTGAGGCACTATGCCTAGTTCCAACCCTGTTTGGGGGCATCCATGGCGCTGGTACTGGCTGGCGCTGGTGGTGGTTGTCCTCGATATCGCCAGCAAAGTCTGGGCCGTGGATATGTTTATGCACGGCCCTTCAATGCAAATTATTCCCGGCTTGCTGCAATTTACTTATGCCGAAAACTACGGTGCTGCCTTTAGCTTCCTGTCTGATGCTGGGGGATGGCAGCGGTGGTTTTTCGGAATTATTGCCTTTGTATTTAGCGTTGTTGTCAGTGTTTGGCTATGGCGCCTGCCGACAACAAAGCGCTGGGAACCCTGTGCCCTGGCGCTAATTCTGGGGGGGGCCTTGGGCAACCTTTGGGATCGAGTGCTGCTGGGTTACGTAAGGGATTTTATTTCGGTCTATTACGGCAACTGGCACTTCCCGGTATTCAATGTTGCGGATATGGGAATTAGTATCGGCGCTGCAATGTTGGTTATTGAGCTACTTTTTTTTGCAGAAAAAGAAAGTGGCAAAGCAAAAAATAACGTGGAAGTCTAACGAACTATGAGTAATGCCGTTATCGGTGAACACTGCCGGGTGACACTGCACTTTAGCCTGAAATTGGACGATGGCACTGAGGTGGATTCAACCTTCAAAGGTGACCCAGCCTCTTTCAGTGTTGGCGATGGCAGTTTGCTGCCGGGCTTTGAAAAAGCGCTTTTTGGTTTAAAAGCGGGGGATGAAGCCGAGATCGAGATACCGCCGGAGATAGGATTTGGTCAGCGCAACCCGGAAAACCTGCAAAAGGTGCGCCGGGATACCTTTTCTCCCGATATGGAGCTGGAGCGCGGATTGGTAGTCTCTTTTGACAATGGCAGCGGCGAACTCCCCGGAGTAATCAGTGAGATTGGTGAGGACGATGTTACCGTCGACTTTAATCATCCATTGGCCGGTCAAACCTTAAATTTCCATGTGAAAATTATTGCGGTGGATTCGATCCAATAGGGTCGGGTTCCCTCTTTGTAGCAAGTAGGGTACTGAAGTAGACATGCAAATCCGAATGGCTAACCCCCGGGGCTTTTGTGCCGGTGTTGACCGGGCAATTGATATTGTGAATCGCGCCCTGGATGTATTTGGTGCGCCGATCTATGTCCGCCATGAAGTGGTGCATAATAAGTTTGTGGTGGAGAGCCTGAAAGAGCGCGGTGCGGTCTTTGTCGATGAACTCGATGAAGTGCCCGATGATGTTATCGTTATCTTCAGTGCTCACGGTGTTTCAAAAGCTGTGCAGCGCGAAGCTGAAGAGCGCGGCCTGCGTGTGTTCGATGCTACTTGCCCGCTGGTTACCAAGGTGCATATTGAAGTGAGTAAGTTCAGCACCGACGGTGCTGAGTGCATACTTATCGGCCACGCCGGGCACCCGGAAGTGGAGGGCACAATGGGGCAGTATGACAACTCTGCTGGCGGTGCCATTTACCTGGTTGAAGACGAAGAGGACGTTGCGAAGTTAACTGTTAAAGACGAGAATAATCTCGCCTATGTTACCCAAACAACACTATCCATGGATGATACCGCTCGAGTCATTGATGCCCTGAGAGTGCGTTTCCCTGAAATCCGTGGGCCTCGAAAAGATGATATCTGTTACGCGACCCAGAATCGCCAGGATGCTGTAAAGCAGCTGGCTCTGGAAAGCGACCTGGTCCTTGTTGTTGGTAGCCCGAATAGTTCTAACTCTAATCGCCTGCGTGAACTCGCTGAACGCTGTGGTGCTGCTGCCAAATTGATCGATGGTGCGGATGATATCGATGCGGATTGGCTTCAGGATAAGACGGCCATAGGGATCACAGCGGGAGCGTCAGCACCGGAAATTCTGGTACAAGGGGTGATTGACCGACTGCAGCAACTTGGTGCAAGCCTTCCTGAAGAAATGGATGGAAGGGCTGAGAATATACGTTTCTCCCTGCCTAAAGAGCTGCGTTAATCAGCAGCTCTATCTCCTTTCGGCTAGCTGACTGACCCACTTATCGCTCCCCCCAGGCCGTTTGTCGGCAAGCGGCAAAACCCTCGACCCCATCGCTTACCTACTTTCCATAAACTGGTATATATACGCTAACAATACGAACCAAAGTGTTGTGCCTCCACTTTACTTGCACAACGTTTGTAAAGTATTACGGAGAGGGCTTTTTGTGTGCAAAATTTATACTAAAAAATTGCATACTTTAGAAAAAATGGGATTTTTACGTCCATGCTAGGCAGCATAGCTCAGTACTTTTAGGTTCTTTAAGGTAGCAATTATGATCAGCTTAAAAAATTATATAGGGGCAACCCTTATTGAGTTAATGGCAACTATCACCATTCTGGGGATAGTAATAGCAATTGGACTACCTTCATTTAATTCACTGTTTGATAGCAATCGTTTATCAACTATGACAAATGACTTGAACGGTGTCCTCCAATATGCACGTTCTGAAGCGGTGCGTAGAGGAGGTAGCGTAGAGGTAGGTGCAATTGACGATGATATTGGTAATGGAGTTATTGTCTGGGTTGATAGTGACGGGAGTGACTCTTATGACGATGGAGAGGAGTTAAGAATGTTACTTGTCGAACACCAGGACATTGTCATAACAGCTGATGTTGCTGGTACTGGAGTGGCAGACTTAGATTTTAGCTATGGCGCGCAGGGGGAGATAAGTCTTGGGTCCACTTTAACTTTGGATTTATGTGATAGTCGAACGGGAGATTATGGTCGCCAGTTACAGGTTCTCGCTTCTGGGGCTTTAAGATTGAATACCAATATGCCTTGTCCTTAGGAAAAGTGATTGAAAAGAGGGTAATTTGAATGCTCAAGCAAAAAGGGGCAACCCTAATTGAAGTGCTTGTATCGGTTTTGATTCTGGCGGTTGGTCTTTTGGGGCTGGCGGCAACACAAGTGATGAGTTTAAAAAATGGCAACGGGGCTCATCATCGCTATATGGCAGCACTTGCAGCACAGGAAATTATTGAACGAATGCGCGCTAATCCTACGGGGACTATAGATGGTGAGTATGATGGCACTGTAGGCGGTTCGTCTAGTGATGGCGGGTCAGATGGTTCAGATGGTTCAGATGGTTCAGATGGTTCAGATGGTTCAGATGGTTCGGGTGGATCAGATGGGTCAGCTGGTAGCAGTTCTACGCCGGATTGTAGTAGTGCATGTTCAATTGCTGAGCTTGCAGACCTAGACCTCTATGAATGGGAATTGATTCTATCTTCCAATTTGCCTGCCGCAACAGGAACTATTGCTCACAACGCTGGTGTCGTAACGGTAACCATATCTTGGAGTGAACAGCATACGGGGGCAAATTACGGGAATTTAGATGGTGGCTTAGATAATGCCTCCTTTTCGATGATAGTGGAGCTTTAAGAATGCGAGCTTTAAGTAATCAAAGAGGCCTTTCATTAGTTGAATTAATGATAGGTATTTTATTGGGCTCCCTACTTTTGCTTGGTGTGTTACAAATATTTCAGAGTAATAGCGATACTTTTCGCATGCAGGATGGATTCTCGCGCGTACAGGAAAACGGTAGATTTGCAGTTGACTTACTGAGTAAGGAAATACGGCTTGCAGATTATTGGGGATGTGCACCAGATCAAGACAGCATTGAGAATAGGTTGGATACGACAGATGCTTTCTTAACTTCTATTGGTTCTGATGGAGTTCAGGGTGTTGATAATGCCAGCGGTATAACAGTTGGAACAACGAACGTGCTGGATGGAAGTGATGTATTAATTCTTGGTGGCGTTATTGATGCATGCGGCGGATCTGGGCGTATGTTAGATCCGAGTGGTGGTGATTTAGTTGTAAGTTCAAATTGCCCTGTGGCAGCTGGAGATGTTGTTTTGGTCTCCACTTGTATTAACGGCGATATTTTCACCATTACAAATATTGATGCGGCCGTCGGTGCGGGTAATAGGACTTTAAAGCATGATGTGAGTGCTACTAGTGGATGGGTTAATAATCAGAGTGATGCACTTCAGGAAGTATATGGCGCAGATGCCTCTATTTTTCAGCCATATCAAAAAACCTATTTTGTTGCCGTGAATACAGCTGGCACCAATTCTCTATTTGTTAGTGATGAAAATGGCTCCGTCCAAGAACTGGTTCCTGGAATAGAAGACATGCAAGTTTCTTATGGTAGGGATACCACAGGAAGTGGAATAGTTGATACTTGGCAAGGTGCTAGTGCAACTCTTACTGAGATGTCAGAAGTCGTTGCTATTAAATTAGAGTTATTGGTGGCTAGCGATAGCGATGCAAGCGTAGATAGTCAAACTATTAGCCGGCTCGATGGCAGTGAAACTGAATATACAGATGGAAGAATTAGAAAGTTGTATGTTGCTACGGTAAAAGTACGTAATCGAGGTGATATGTAATGAGGACTATCAAATCACAAAGCGGCGCCGTTCTAATGGTTAGCCTGATTATCTTACTGATATTAACTTTGATTGGGATATCTGGGGCGAGGAGTATCCTGATGAGTGAACGCATGACCTTTGCCTCCCGTGATGCAAAGGTAGCACTCGAGGTAGCAGAGTCTGTTGCGCGTCGAGGTGAAGATTATATTGAGACATTGACAAACTTAGATGATTTTGGAACTACAGGTTGGCGGCGTACTGCAGGTGATGGTCCAGATGACTTGTTTGATGGGAGCACTTGGACCGATACCAACTCAGTAGAGCAAGAGGTATCTATGGAGGGGGTTGATGGTGAGGTCCTAACTGGTCGTATGTTTATCGAACTTGCAGGGCTTACCGAAGATGACACAAATATTACGGATGTAGACCTGAGTGCAGGCTCTAATGCAAGCGACGGTGTAAATATTCAGGTATTTAAAATTGTTTCTCGTGGCGTTGGGATAGGTGGCACAGAGAGAATCATTATCACTCTCTATGGTAAAGAAATATAAAAGAGTAAAAAAAATGAATTTTTCACTGTCAAGTAAAGTCCGATTCCCATTGAAGCCTATAGCTGCCGTTGTATTGTTTTTTTGCACTAGCAATGAGGCTTTTTCTGCACCGGGTGAATTGTCTGATGTTCCACTTTATTCCCGCGGTTCAGCAGAACCCAACCTGATGTTTGTGTTGGACTCTTCTGGATCTATGAATGAAATGGTTTTACCGGCAGATGGCTATGATACTTCAGATCCTGCGGGGTCTAGCTGTAGTTCTCCAATATCGATGACGTACACATCAAACTCTTGTAGAAACGGTGGTTCCTGTACACGTTCTTATGATGATGTTGAATATCGGGTTAATACATCCGATGGAAGTGTTCAGATAAAGTTAGTGGATAGAAACCGTGCAGAGACTAGTTGGTTTACCTGGGATAGCAGTAGCAACTGTTTTGACGAAGACGAAAATTATTCTGCCTGGCTTTATGCTGCGAGCAGTAGTGGAGGGGGTAGCTATTATACTACAGGTTCTTCCTCAGGGTATTATAGAGAAACCGCTACCGGGCATTTCCTGAACTGGTTTTTCTCCAAACAAAATGGCAGTGGAGGTTATGAGGCGGACGAATTTAAGGGTGATGATGATAATGCTGCTCGTTCCAAAGTAGATATACGTCGAACCGATATTATGATTAGCGCTGCCCAAGATTTAGTAAATGGGTTAGATGATGTACGTATAGGCTTGATGCAATTTAACAGTACTTCAGGAGCTAGATTACTTTTCGGATTGGAAAGTCTAACGGATAGTAATCGAACAGATATTCTCGATATTATTGAAGATATAGATGCAAATGGTTATACCCCTCTTGCAGAGAGTTTTGCAGGCGTAGGGCGTTATTTTATTAGTGGCTATGAGGGAAATAATCTCACCTATATAGACTCTACTGGAGCAGAAACACAGGTTCCCGGAGAGGATATATTTGCTGGTGCAACTTCTGGGAATAGTACTACCACGATACTTGATTGGAATAACATTAGTGCACCTGATAATACGATTGATGGCGGGGCTATTCAGTATTATTGTCAAAAGAGCTTTATGGTGGCTCTAACTGACGGTGAGCCCACAGAGGATAACAGCATCAGCAGTGACTTAACCGGCTATGATTTTGGTTGCTCCTCAAATAGTGGAGGCTGCACAAATGATTACCAAATGGATGATGTCGTTAAGGCTCTTTACGATATTGATTTACGACCGGATTTGAAAAAGACTGATGGTGAAGAGGTCGTTAATAACATTACCAGTTATATTATTGGCTTTGCTGAAGATGGTTTGTCCGACACGGACTTGATGAGAAATGCCGGGGAATTAGGTGGCGGAGGTGTGTATGATGCTGGTAACGCCGCAGAACTGAAGGTGACCTTTAATACTATTATTAATAATGTTCAGTCTATAGTTGGCAGCTCAAGTTCTGTTTCTTTTAATACCACTTCACTTGAAGCTAATTCTGCCTTGTTTTCTGCGAGTTTTGACAGTAGCGCCTGGTCCGGTGATTTAGAGGTGTGGACTCTTGATGAAGATGGAAATATTGCCATTTCATCCTCTTGGCAGGCGAGCACTGCATTGGATTCGAGAGATCCAAATGGCAGGGTTATGCTCTCCTATAGTAATGGAGCTGGGGTGGCTTTTACTGAGTCTGGACTGGGTATTACTGGGACCGATCATGCTGATGATTTGAATCTTGATATTCAATCTAGTGCGGGTGTAAATGATAGCCGTGCCTCAGATCGTATTGACTACCTGAGAGGTGATCGAGATAACGAGGGAGCTGAGAGTGGTAATTTCCGAGTACGTGAAGGCCGTATAGGTGATATTGTAAGCTCAACTCCGGTATATGTGGGTGAACCCAGCGGCTCTTGGTCTGAAGCCAGCTTTAGTGAAGCTTCTACCTATGATGCTTTCGTCAGCGATAAAAGTAACCGTACCCCAGTCGTTTATGTCGGGGCGAATGATGGCTTCTTACATGGTTTTAATGCCAATGTTAGCGGAGTAAATGCCGGTAAAGAGCTGATAGCTTATTCACCTGCGGCCTTACTTAGCACAACCGCTGATGAGGGCCTACATGCTTTGAGTTCGCAGTACTATACCCATAAATATTATGTGGATGGTACTCCCACAAGTTCTGATGTCTACATAGATAGTGGCTGGAAGACTGTTCTTGTGGGTGGTTTGGGTGCTGGTGGTAAAGGGTATTATGCCCTCGATATTACTGACCCCTCTGATTTTACTGAAGCGAATGCCGCAGATATTGTTTTGTGGGAGTTTACCGATTCAAATAATAGCAATTTAGGTTATACCTTTAGCCGTCCTCAGATTGGCCGTATGTCAAACGGTGAGTGGGCTGCAATTTTCGGTAATGGATATAATAGCTCAACCGGCGATGCGGGTTTATTTATCGTATATTTGGATGGGGAAGATGGTAGTGGTAATAGCCATGTCTATATTTCAACGGGTACTGCTGATACTTCCGATAAAAACGGGATGTCAACACCGGCTATTGTGGACTCTGACTTAGATGGAACCATAGACCGTATTTATGCTGGCGATTTAAAGGGAAATATGTGGGCTTTCGATGTCTCAGCAACAGGACGCTGGGATGTTGCTTCTTCAACTACTTCCCCGTCGCCACTTTTTTCAGTTCCAGGAGAGGCAATTACTGGTGCTCCTCTAGTTGCAAGAAATACGGATAACTCCTCTGGAGCGTCTCCTAATTTAATAGTTGCTTTCGGAACGGGACAATACTTAGTTGACTCAGATACGAGTGATACTAACCCTGGAGGATTTTATGTTGTTTCTGATAATGACGTATACAATTTAACTAAAGGTAATCTGGAAGAGCGCACATTGGCAACGGAGACTGTCACCCAGGATGATGGGAGTGTTTCGGCTCTGAGGACCGTATCTGGTGATGAATTTACCTGGAATGATAAATCAGGTTGGTATATGCCTTTGCAACAGGGCAGTGCATTGGATGGCGGCGAACGCGTAATTACTCGGCCAGAATTAAAGAACTACGTCTTATTTTTCAACACATTGGTTCCTACAGGGCAAGTCTGTGCTGCTGGTGGTTATGGCTGGCTAATGTCAGTAGATGTTTGGACTGGTTTGGCTACGAAAGACCCTGTTTTTGATGCAAATAATGACGGTGTGATTGACGAAGACGATTATGGCTATGTGGGAGAAATGCTTTCAGAAAGTAGCCCAAATGAGTCAGGCTTCCTGGGAAATAAACAGTATACGGGTACCAGTGATGGCGAGGTTCACGAGAGGGATGTAGATTTTGGTGATGGAGATAGAGCGGGTCGCCTGTCTTGGGAAGAAATTACTCCAAACTAACTGTTATTAGATGATAATACTTGCCCGGCTCTGTCGGGCTTATCTGGATAGTGAAAGTGTATGAAGATGAAAAATCATAGTGGTTTCAGCTTGATTGAGCTAATGATAGTGATAGGAATCGCTGGTATTATTGCTGGGCTTGCATGGCCTGCCTATCAGAACCATATTCTTACCTCTAATCGAGCAGATGCTCAGGGTGCTTTAATGAGCCTGGCTCAGGCAATGGAGCAGCACTTTACTCAGAACGGCTCCTATACCGGAGCGGCAGATGGGGGGGCAGATATCGGTGCTCCAGCAATCTTTCCTACAGAAGCCCCTCTGGATAGCAGTAATAAAACTTATGATTTGACTATTCAGGCTGCCGATGATTCATCCTACACGATTCGAGCAACACCTAAAAACTCTCAAGTGGGTAATGGGGAACTTGAGTTGCGTTCAAATGGATTTCGAGCATGGGATCGAGGGAATGACGGAGCTTTCGACGACCCAGATGACTTATGCTGGAACTCCAGTTGTATCTAAAAGTAGCTAGGGGCAGCTTAATTCCTGGCCACTTCCATTTTCTACAATGCCATTTAGATCTTTATCTTTGGCATAGTAAGGTCTTCCTATCGCATTGAGGATTATAATCCAGCCATACTCTGCCTCGCCGCTGGCGGGGCAGAATGAGAAGTTACCACTTTGGGACGGAGTTGTTCCTGTTGGTTTATAAATCAGAAACCCTCTATTATTGAATGCATTCCAGCTTAGAGACGCTCCTTGTTCAGCTCGATCCATATATCTTATAACCTGATCTTCTGAGTCGACTTCGCCATTGCCATTTTCATCGGCGAACAATAAAGCGCCATCTGCCCAATCGCCAGCGCACTCATCAGAAATCCCTTTTGGACAAAGAGCAAAGTTACGTTTTTCACTAAGGGCCCTGTTACGCATAAATATAAGTACGTTAAAGAGCTCTCTTTGTTTAGCTTTACTTTTATACCTTTTAAGGAAGTCGCTAAAAGAAGGTAAAGCTATAGCTGTTAATACAGCAATAACCGTAATACAAATTATTAACTCTATAAGGGTGAATCCTGCAGATCGTTTCACGGTGCAAACTCCTTCTTGTTGAGTTTGCACTAGAATACTATTTAGTTAGTGTATTCCAACCACATGAAATTACGGTACCTTGGTCTTAATAATCTAACTCTCAAGCCCTAGTTTTTTTAATCTATATCTTAGAGAGCGGAAGCTAATGCCAAGTTTCTGTGCTGCAGCGGTTCGATTCCATCGGGTTTTTGCTAAAGTTTCCTCAATAACCTCTTTTTCTATCCTCTGTAGGAATTCATCCAGGGAATCATACTTGTGTGGATTGAAATCTTCTGAGTTAGCCTTTTTTTCGGTTTGATGTGAATTATTGGTGTGTTTTTTATCTATAGCACTTTCTTGCCTATTGTTACATTCAAGTAGGAGGTCTTCTTCTCGAATTATATTTTGATCAGATAAAGTGAAAGCTCTTTCAAGTATATTTTCAAGTTGTCTGACATTTCCCGGGAAGGAATAATTTTGTAAGGCAATCATTGCTTTATGTGACAAGGCAGGCGGGGTAAGTCCGGCAGTAGAGGCTATACGTTGCATGATTATATCGGTTAGGAGCGGTATATCCTCAACCCTATCCCGAAGAGGTGGGACAGCGATTTCGATAACGTTTATGCGGTAGTAAAGGTCATTTCGAAAACGTCCATTGTTTACTTCTTCACTTAAATCTTTGTGGGTTGCACTTAAAATACGAGTATCTATTGCTACTTCTTTATTGGAGCCAATTGGCCGTATAGACTTTTCCTGAATCGCTCTAAGGAGCTTTACCTGCATTTCCAGAGGGAGATCTGCTACTTCATCCAAGAAAAGGGTGCCGCCCTCGGCACTTTGTAGAAGACCTTGTTTGTCTTTGTGTGCACCGGTAAAGCTACCCTTTTGGTGGCCAAAGAACTCACTTTCCATCAGTTCAGAAGGTATTGCACCACAGTTTATGGCGATAAAGGGTTGCTCAGCTCTAGCGCTCTGTAGATGAATAGAGCGGGCAGCAAGTTCTTTGCCTGCGCCTGACTCACCACTGATATAAACAGGAGCGTCACTGCGAGCAACCTTACTGATCTGTTGGCGTAGCTTGCGGATATTATCTGCTTCGCCAAGTAGGAGGTCTTTTTTGGGGATATCCTGTTGTGGAGCCTGATTGCTATCCAGACGCAGGGCAAGTTGTGCCAAATTGCGTAAGCGCTCAAGATCTACTGGTTTACTCACAAAATCGAAAGCGCCAAGCTTTAGCGCTTTAATTGCAGTGTCCATATTCCCGTGAGCAGTTATAACCGCAATAGGGAGTTCAATCTCTGTACTTCCCTGGATATATTCAACTAGCTGTAGCCCATCTCCATCAGGTAGGCGTAAATCAGTCAGGCAAAAGCTATAAGTATTTTGGCTGAGTGCATTTTTAGCCTCGGAAAGCGTTGCTGCAGTGTGGCAATCAACATCCATCCTTTGAAGGGTGAGACTAAGTAAGTTACAAATATCCGGTTCATCATCGACAACCAGTGCCAGTGGGCGCATCGTTATTCTTTCTTTTCTTGTTTTGTTCACTTTATACCAAAAGGCATGAAACGCGATTATGTCAGAAATTTCTGGTGAATAATGATCTAGTTACACGGAAAATTTCCTGAGCTAGATCAGGTCACACCAATAGAGTGAGCGAATTCAAGGCGGAAGCAGCTTTTATTGTCCTCACTTTGGCAATGATACAAACTGATCCGATTGGCTTCACAGAGTTCTCGAGCAATATACAAACCGAGCCCGCTACCGGCCTTATCGGTGGTGAAAAATGGCTCAAACACTTGGTTTTTGAACTCGGGGGGAATGCCACTACCATTATCTTTAATATCCAATATAGAGTGGCCTTTCTCAGTATTATAGTATGCATGAACAGCTGCATAGCGCTGTCCAGTTTCCATTTCTGAGTGCCGCAATGCGTTGTCTGTTAGGTTCGTAATGACCTGTGATAATTGAGCGGAATCAAAGTTTGCCGGGATAAGCCGGTCTGGAACATCTAGTTCAATTCTGTTGTTTTGGGCGTTGGCTGTATTGAAGTCGGTAAGAAACTGTTTGAGCCAATTTCGCAGGTCATGCTCTTCTGGTGAATTTGCACGCCTTCTGGATAGTTGCATTACATTTTCAATGATTTGATTTACACGACCACTCTGCCGGCAAATAATTTCGATTAAATGTCGATCTTCATCTTTGAGCTGGGTAGATTCAGATAAAAGTTGCGCTGCATGGTTGATTGCAGAGAGTGGATTGCGAACTTCATGTGCAATAGAGGCGGTTAAATGTCCTAAAGATGCAAGTTTGAGCTTTTGGGCAGCTTCAGTGAGCTTTCGATTATCTTCGACAAAAATCAGTGTGCTATTGCCACTTTTATGACGTAGTTGGGCAAAGTTGAGTTGCAGCTCGTTATTGTTACCGGCTTGAAAAAGTATACTTGTGTTTTCACCTTGCTGGTGCCAAGACTGAATCTGGTGGTGTAGCTCAGAGTTGGAATTTTCCCCAGAAATTAGTTGTGTTCCAAGTAAGCGAGTGGCAGCTTGATTGATCAACTCAGGCTTATTGGACGGCCCCATAACAAGCACGCCTGTATTCATCCTTTCAATGATTTGTTGTGCCAGCCTCTGGAGGTGTGCGGCCTGACGGCTTTGCTGGTCTGCGCGCAGATTGGCTTTATGGATACGCTCAGACAAATATTGAATTGCGCTGACGGTTACGAACATTAGTAAGCCAAGCCCACCTGCAGAAACAATATCTCGGCTGGAGCCGGAGCCTGACAAAAGGTGAAACAGTTGGAGGGAAATCACGCCCAGGCTAGCGATGGCTGCAAAAAATGCGCTCAGGCGTCTATCCAGCAGAATGGCACCGATTGAGCAACTGATCAAAAGTAAATAGCCCAGACCGGAGTTCAGCCCCCCACTGGCTTCAATCAGCAACAGAAATACCAGGATATCGCACCCCAGAACAACTCCGACTTGGCTGTTATTAGTTTGATATGCCTTTTGTCGGAGAAAGAATAGCCATGTGATATTCAGCAGGGCATAAGATGCGGTGGTATAGACAAATAGTGTTGGCAAGTGCTCACCAAGCGAGCCCTCCCCGATATCAGAGAAAAATACTCCCAGCAAAACCAAGGCTATTGCAACCCGATATATAGCGCTAATCCGTAGGAGTTCGTGATGTTGTAAGGGGGATGTCTGGGAACTGCTCACTATAGATGCCCGGTATTCTTGTAGTGGTGAGCCGCTGCTGTTGTTACCCCGATGGGGTTACAATAGCGGCCTGTCTTGTCCGAGGTTCAACGATGTCTACTTTGCAGTTAGTGCTGGCACAAATCAATTCCCTGGTGGGAGATATTCCAGGGAATACCAAGCAGGTGATAGAAATTGCGCGCCGAGCGTACCAGGAACTGGGTGCTGACTTGGTACTTTTCCCGGAGCTGACCCTGTGCGGCTACTCTCCTGAAGACTTGTTGTTGCGCCCCAGTATGCAGATTCGTATTGATGCGGCATTGGATCAGCTCAAAGCTGCAGAACTGCCCTGCGCCATTGTTGTGGGTTACCCCAAGTTGCTCGATGGCGTTATGTTCAATATGGCGGGGGTAATAGTTGCGGGAGAGTTAATCGCAGAATATGCCAAACAGAAGCTGCCTAACTATCAGGTCTTTGATGAAAAGCGTTACTTCAAGCCGGGTAAATCTTCCTGTGTAGTGCATATCAAGGGAGTTCCTGTAGGGCTGAGTGTTTGTGAGGATATTTGGTTTCCAGAGCCCATCAAGCAGTCAGTCGATGCTGGAGCCAAGTTGATTCTCAACATCAATGCATCACCTTTCCATCGGGGCAAGGCTCAACAGAGGCTGGAGTTAGTTTCCAGGCAGGCAAAGAATGCCGGGGTCCCCATTGCCTATGTAAACTGGTGCGGTGGTCAGGACGAGCTGGTTTTTGACGGTGGCTCAATCGTTGTTGACGCTGAGGGAGAGGTATGTGCCAGGGCTGAGGAGTTTACAGAGCAGTTGTTGCCAGCTTCCATATCTTTGCAGGGACAGGATTTGACGGTACTCCCTGGGAAAATTGCTCCTCCTCGCGGCGATTTGGCTTCCGTGTACCAAGCCTTGGTACTCGGGGTGCGCGACTACGTTAATAAAAATGGTTTTAATGGTGTTGTACTGGGGTTGTCGGGTGGAATCGACTCAGCTCTTACATTGGCAGTTGCGGTCGATGCGTTGGGCAAAGAGCGTGTTGAGGCGGTAATGATGCCGTTTCGCTATACCTCGGATCTGAGTAAAGGCGATGCGGCCGATCAAGCGGAAAGAATGGGGGTTCACTATCGGGAAATTAGTATCGAGCCCATCTTTGATTCGTTTATGGGCGCTCTCGCTGAAGAATTTGCTGGCAGTGAGAGGGATACTACTGAGGAGAACCTGCAGGCCCGCTCTCGTGGTGTTCTTTTGATGGCTATCTCCAATAAGAAGGGCGCGATGGTCCTGACCACCGGTAACAAGAGTGAGATGGCCGTTGGTTACGCAACCTTATACGGGGATATGGTAGGCGGATTTAATGCCCTGAAGGATGTTCCGAAAGTATTGGTATTCGAGCTGGCCCGTTACCGCAACACAATTTCTGAAGTGATTCCTGAAACGGTCATTACTCGCCCCCCCAGTGCTGAGCTGGCCCCGGACCAGGTGGATTCTGACAGCCTTCCGCCTTATGAGATCCTGGATCAAATTCTCAATCTCTATGTTGATCAAGACCACAGCGCTGAAGAAATCATTCAGCGTGGCTTCCAGAGAGAGGATGTAGAGCGTGTGGTCAGGTTAGTGGGGCGCAATGAGTACAAGAGGCGCCAGGCTGCTATAGGGGTGCGTATTTCTGAACGAGGATTTGGCAGGGATCGCCGTTATCCGATCACCAATGGCTGGAAGCTGGGTGACTAGCTCTTCTGAAAATAGAAACGGCGCCGAATGGCGCCGTTTCTATTTTTAAGTGGTAAGTTACAGTAGCTCTGGAGGCAGGGGAGTCTCGTCCCGGTTGTACTCGGGATTGTAAAGCTCCCGGCTGTCAAAGCCCCGCGGGTCAGATTTCTCAAACAGGCCCAGGGTGACCCTGTGCACTAGACTGCGGCCGCTCGGACCTTTGTAAAAGTCGTAGTTGAAAGTGCCGTCTTCGTTAAAAGCGGGGTGCTTTGGATAGTTATTGCGCAGAACATCCAGGGCATTAGCCTCGAGATCTTGCATTTCCATCAAATGGTACCCTTGAACCATAACTGCCAGGGCATCGGGAATTGCGGGTGTCTGCTGGAAGTTTTCCACAATGTAGCGGCCGCGATTGGCTGCTGCGAGGTAGGCGCCACGTTTAAAGTAGTAGTTGGCCACGTGAACTTCATAGCGAGCCAGCAGGTTACGCAAGTGGATCATGCGCTTTTGCGCGTCTGGAGCGTAGCGGCTCTCAGGGTAGCGGGCCATTAACTGGGAGAAATAAGCGAATGACTCTCGAGCCGATCCTGGGTCGCGACTGGTCAAGTCGGTAGGCATAAAGCGCTCGAACAGGCCTGTGCCCTCAGTAAAGGAGGACAGGCCCTTCATATAGTAGGCGTAGTCGACATTGCGGTGCTGGGGGTGTAGGCGGATAAAGCGGTCTGCAGCGGCGATAGCAGCATCGTTTTCATAGTTGCGGTAGTAGGCATAGATCAGCTCAAGCTGAGCCTGTTCCGCGTAGTTGCCGAATGGGAAGTTATCTTCCAGGGCTCGCAGGTTTCTGATGGCAAGATCCCACTGGCTGGTTCGCAGCTGTCGCTGGGCCATCTCGTAGTATGCCTGCTCTGTACGTGAACCTGTGGGTAGGCCCACTTCCGAATCATCTGTGTTGGCGCAGGCAACCAATATTGCGGACACCAAGGCCAGCCACAGCATTTTCCAGGTCTGCATAGCCCCTCGCTCTATCATTCTTACACTCTACCTTATTAAACTACCCACCAGTATTAACCTGGCGCGTCGGACATTTAACCACAGTCGCGGAGCTGCCCAAAGTATTTGCAATTGATTGATGATTGAACACCTAAAACTAGATATCCAAGTTCCTGCCAATATGGCTGGTCGACGCTTAGACCAGGCCGCAGCCGAATTAATTCCCGATTTTTCGCGCGCGCGCCTCCAATCGTGGATCAAAGGCGGTCAGCTCACCTTAAACGGAGCCCCAGCTAAGGCCAAGGAAAAGCTCTTTGGCGGCGAGCTTATCCAGCTTCGCGCAGAGCTGGAACCCCAGGGTAGCTGGGCTGCCCAGGACCTCGACCTCAATATTATGTACGAAGATGACTGCCTGATGGTGGTCAATAAGCCCGCGGGCCTCGTAGTCCACCCCGCTGCCGGTAACCCCGACGGCACTCTGCTCAATGGCCTGCTTTATCACAATCCAGCACAGGAGCTGATACCCCGAGCCGGTATTGTTCACCGGCTGGATAAGGACACCAGTGGCCTGATGGTTGTGGCTAAGACTTTGGCCGCTCAGACCCATCTCGTGGATCAATTAAAGCAGAGAACGGTGAGTCGACAGTATGATGCCCTGGTCCAAGGATATATCACCACTGCGGGTCGTGTTGATGCGCCCATCGGTCGGCATCGTCAAAATCGTCTCAAGATGGCTGTTTTGGACTTTGGCGGCAAAGAGGCGATCACTCATTATCGTGTACAGGAGCGTTACAGCGCTTACACGCTCTTACGCTGCAAGCTGGAAACCGGTCGTACTCATCAGATTCGGGTACACATGGCCCATATCAGGCACCCGCTCGTGGGAGATCCACTCTACGGAGGCCGCCCAAAGTTGCCTCCAGAGGCCTCGGCAGACCTTGTTGAAGCTCTCCAGAGCTTCCCTCGGCAGGCTCTGCATGCGGCTGAACTAGCTCTAGTACATCCCACCAGTGGACAGGACATGCATTGGTGTGCGCCAATGCCTGCTGACATGCAAGCACTGCTCGAGCAGTTGCGCGCTGATGAGCCTTGAAGTACCGGTTATAAATTCGCCTGAGTACCTATCGCCGGTTCTCGAAAGGACAATTTCGCAAAGCAAGATATCTCAATGCCAAGTAACCACTACCTGATACCCGATTGGCCCGCACCCACAGGGGTGAGGGCGGCGACGACGCTACGCACTGGGGGCCAAAGTTGTGGCCATTTCTCCTCCTTTAACCTTGCTGCTCACGTGGGGGACAAGGAGTCAGCTGTTACTGCCAATCGCCAACAGTTGAGAGGGGAGCTTGAGTTGCCCTCAGAACCGCAATGGCTGGAGCAGATCCATAGCGACAAGGTAGTCGAGGCAAGTGATGACGCCTTAGTTCGAACCGCAGATGCCTGCTTTAGCATGAAAAGAGGTGTTGTCTGTGCCGTGCTAACCGCAGACTGTTTGCCTGTTTTGCTATGCGATAAGAGTGGTACCCGTGTAGCAGCAGCCCATGCCGGGTGGCGCGGATTGGCCGGTGGTATATTGCGCAACACCGTACGGGCGATGAAGTGTGATCCTGAGGAGTTGATGGTTTGGTTGGGCCCAGCGATTGGTCCGGAGGCCTTTGAAACCGGAATCGATGTCCTCGAGGCATTCTTTGAAAATGCAATTAGCAGTCGACACACAGAAAAAATCGCTAGCTGTTTCCGCCCACACACTAAGAAACCACTGCACTTTTTAACAGATATCTACGCCCTGGCTCGCGTGGAGTTGGCAGAGCTGGGGATTGGCGAGGTGTACGGTGGGGGGCTCTGCACAATGTCAGAACCTGAGAAGTTTTTTTCCTACCGCAGGGAGTCTGAAACCGGTCGTATGGCAACTTTGATATGGTGGGATAAAGACTGAACTGAATTTCTAGATGGCTTATTTTTTTTCTGTGTAAGCCATTCGATAATATTGGGGCAGCTTGGGCAATTACAAGGCTGGGCGTTGACTGGGCTGTAAAAAATTATAAGAGATAGATTTGCCGCAAAACCACTTTGCATAGAATAAATGCCGCTATTGATTTAAATCATTGAAAACCCTTCCTGCGCCCCTATTTTACTTGTCAGTACCATAGCGAATGTAAAAGGCAAATTAGTGCCACTATTGCAGCGCTTCTGAAAAAATCGAGTAAAAGAGGTTTCGTTCATGCGAATTGACCGAATGACAAACCCGCTACAGGCGGCATTTGCTGATGCGCAATCCCTAGCGGTAGGGCGCGACCACAACCAGATTTATCCCGAGCACTTGATTCTGGCACTGCTTAACCAGAACAACGGAAGCGTACCCGCATTCCTGTCACAGGCGGGATTTAACCTAAACGGGTTGCGCAATGACCTTGCCAAGCGGTTGGATAGCCTGCCGCGGGTGACTTCCCCCACGGGTGATGTGGGGATGTCCCAGGAATTAATGCGCTTAATGAATCTCACGGACAAGCGAGCCCAACAAAATGGTGACAGTTTTATTTCCAGTGAAACTGTATTACTGGCGGCTTTCGACTCTGCGGCGGGAGAGATTTCCAAAATCCTAAATGCCAACGGCGACATTAAACAATTAGAGGCGGCAATTCAAAAAGTGCGTGGCGACGAAAAAGTAGATGACCCCAATGCGGAAGAAGCGCGCCAGGCGCTGGATAAATATACTCTCGACCTGACCGAGAGAGCTCTGGCCGGCAAGCTTGACCCGGTGATCGGCCGAGATGATGAAATACGGCGGACGATTCAAGTCTTACAGCGGCGTACCAAGAATAACCCTGTACTAATTGGTGAGCCGGGTGTTGGTAAAACTGCCATTGTTGAAGGGCTCGCTCAACGTATCGTCAATGGTGAAGTGCCGGAAGGGCTAAAAGACAAACGTCTTCTTTCCCTAGATTTGGGGGCATTGTTGGCGGGCGCAAAATTTCGTGGAGAGTTTGAAGAGCGATTAAAAGCGGTACTCAACGAATTATCCAAACAGGAAGGTCGCATTATTCTCTTTATCGATGAGATCCACACGATGGTGGGTGCCGGTAAAGCTGAGGGGGCCATGGATGCGGGAAATATGCTGAAACCCGCTTTGGCCCGTGGGGAACTGCATTGTGTCGGTGCAACCACTCTGGATGAGTATCGGCAATATATTGAAAAAGATGCAGCGCTTGAGCGGCGTTTCCAAAAAGTGCTGGTTGATGAACCAACTGAAGAAGATACGGTTGCGATTCTGCGCGGATTAAAAGAACGCTACGAAGTACATCACGGTGTTGATATTACCGACTCTGCAATTATTGCGGCGACAAAATTATCGCAGCGTTACATCACTGATCGTCAATTACCAGATAAAGCGATTGACCTTATTGATGAGGCCGCCAGCCGGATACGCATGGAGATCGACTCCAAACCGGAATCCATGGATAAATTGGAGCGCCGTCTAATTCAATTAAAGATTGAACGTGAGGCGGTTAAAAAGGATACGGATGATGAGGCGACTAAAAAACGCCTGTCGAAACTGGAAGAAGAGATTCTACAACTGGAGCGGGAATACTCCGACCTTGAAGAGGTTTGGAAGGCGGAGAAGGCACAGCTTGCCGGCAGCCATGACCTCAAGGAAAAGCTCGAGCAGGCCAAGCTCGATATGGAGTCCGCACGGCGTGCAGGTGATCTCAATAGAATGTCTGAATTACAGTACGGTGTAATACCACAACTTGAACAACAGCTTAAAAGTGCTGCTACCGCTGAAGCTTCTGAAGAACCCCGCCTGCTGCGCAATCGGGTGACCGATGAAGAGGTGGCTGAAGTGGTATCCCGCTGGACGGGTATTCCTGTATCTAAGATGCTTGAAGGTGAGCGTGAAAAGCTACTGCGAATGGAAGATGAGTTGCATAAGCGGGTCATCGGACAGGGGGAAGCGGTGGAAGCGGTTGCTAATGCCGTACGCCGCTCGAGGGCGGGACTAGCTGACCCCAACCGACCCAATGGCTCATTCTTATTCCTCGGCCCAACCGGTGTGGGTAAGACGGAATTATGCAAGGCATTGGCTCAGTTCTTGTTTGACACAGAAGACGCCATGGTGCGTATCGATATGTCGGAATTTATGGAGAAGCACTCTGTGGCCCGACTGATTGGCGCACCTCCCGGATATGTAGGTTATGAAGAAGGGGGATACCTGACTGAAGCGGTACGGAGAAAGCCCTATTCTGTTGTGCTATTAGACGAAGTGGAGAAAGCGCACCCCGATGTATTCAATATTCTTTTACAGGTCCTTGATGATGGCCGCCTGACCGACGGCCAGGGGCGCACGGTGGACTTCCGTAATACCGTCGTCGTAATGACTTCAAACCTTGGCTCAGATTTAATTCAAAAATACGCCACTGCGGAAAATGGCGATGACCTGGACGCTGAAATTCGTTATCGACAGATGAAAAGTGCAGTGATGGAAGTGGTGGGGAACCATTTCAGGCCAGAGTTCATAAATCGTATTGACGAAGTGGTTGTTTTCCATCCACTGGATAAGGCAGAAGTACGATCTATTGCCGAAATTCAGTTGCAACAACTTTGCCGTCGACTGACAGAGAGGGACCTGAAATTAGAGGTATCTGAAAGTCTGCTGGATAAATTAGCAGAAGTTGGGTTCGATCCCGTTTATGGTGCACGTCCATTAAAGCGTGCTATTCAGGTATGGCTGGAAAACCCGCTGGCGCAAGATGTTCTCGCCGGTAAATTTTCCCCTGGAGCAACGATCCACGCGGATGTTGAAGGCGATAAAGCCGTATTCCGATAAAAGAGCACTTGGGGGTGCCATATAGTGCACCCCTAAACTCCCGCCAGTTCCTCACTTTCTTCATATCTATACTCACAGGTGCGCTAATCCGTTTGTTCGGATTTTTATGTAGAGGGATATCTCTCCGTAGCGCATAGTTTCCCTTGCAAGTATCAGTTTATAGTTTTTATTGACGACACCTTACGGGGGCCTGATATCAGTAAGCGTATGTTGCTAATGCTGCTGGGATGCCTTTTGCTCTTCGGCGGAATTTTTGCTTATAAATTTATTGGCAGGCATATGGTGAATCAGTTTATAGACAACTTAGCCCTGCCTGCGGCTACAGTGACTTCAGCAACTGCCCAGTTTCAATATTGGAAGGAAGACCTGACGGGAATAGGCACCATTCGAGCTGTTAATGGCGTAGAGGTTACTACCGAAGCTCAGGGGGTTATCAGCGCTATTCACTTCAAGTCGGGCCAGCATGTTAGGAAGGGCGATTTACTGGCGGAAATTTTTGCCGAACCGGAAAAGGCGCAGTTGCAGGTGTTGGATGCAGAGCTTCGCTTGGCCCGTCGCAATTACGTGCGGATCAAGACTCTGCTGGGGCGAGGTGTAACAACCGAAGCAGATTTGGATAGCGCTCGCAGTACTTTGGATCAGGTGGTTGCCAATATAGAAGTGCAGCGGGCCAGGGTGGATCAGCGAGTCATCGTGGCGCCTTTTAGTGGAGTACTGGGAATTCGACAAATAGATCTTGGACAGAATGTAAGCCCGGGGGAGTCAGTTGTTTCTCTACAGCAACTTGATCCTATTTTTGTTGATTTTTCCCTCCCTGAACAAAAATATGCCTTGGTTAAGGCTGGGCTTGCTATTCAGTTGACAACAGATGCTTTCCCTAAAAATACTTACGAAGGAAGAATTACTGCTGTTGACCCTCAGGTGGATAGTGCAAGTAGAAACTTTCTGATTCAAGCCACTCTGGAAAATCCCCAACACGATTTACGTCCTGGAATGTTTGCCCAAGTATCCGTAAAGATAAGTGCACAGCGGAAAGTGCTCGTTATTCCCAGAACCGCATTAGCTTTTGCTCCCTATGGGGTGGCGGTTTTTGTGTTGGAGCCCGATAAAGATGGCGAGCATATGATCGCAGTTAAACGGTTTGTGAAAACTGGTGAGGAGCGTGGGGATCTAGTTGAAATTACACAAGGACTTTTGGTGGGGGATATAGTGGCTAGCAGCGGATTACTCAAACTTCGCAATGGAGAGAAAGCGGTTATCAATAATCAGAATCAACCCCCAGAAAGCGCGGACCCCACACCGGAAAATAGTTAAACCTGGAATTTATAGGTTGTGAATTTCACAGAGATTTTCATTCGAAAACCAGTGTTGGCCTGCGTAGTCAGCCTATTTATTTTTCTATTGGGTTTGAGGTCGCTAACGGAATTAAATGTCAGGCAGTACCCGGAACTTGAAAATGCGGTTATTACAGTAACCACCGTTTATGTCGGTGCCGACTCAGATCTAGTACAGGGGTTTATTACTACGCCGCTTGAGCAGGAGATTGCTACTGCTGATGGTATCGATTACATGGTCTCCACCAGCGTGCAAGGTCTCTCGACGATAAACGTTTATGTACGTTTTGATTACGATCCAAATGAAGTATTAACTCAGGTCGTTGCCAAGGTAAATAAGCTGCGCAGTGAATTGCCTGATGAATCAGAGGATTCCAGTGTGGAAATGCAGCAGGGAGAAACCACTGCTGCAATGTACCTTTCTTTTTCCTCAAATATTCTCGCTAATAATCAAATCACAGATTATCTGACACGCGTTGTTCAACCTAAATTGGCGACTATAGCTGGTGTGCAGCGAGCTCGCCTTTTGGGGGACAGTACCTTTGCAATGAGAGTCTGGTTAAAACCGACGGAGATGGCGGCATTGGAAGTCACACCTGCGGATATTTCTGATGCGCTTAGGGATAATAATATTCTGTCGGCAGTTGGTTCGACAAAGGGAACCCGTGTGGCACTGGAAATACGTGCGGATACAGATATTGCACGTCAATTGGATTTTCGCAAGCTAGTGGTTAGAGCCGATGGGGATAAGTTGGTTCGTCTAGGTGAAGTGGCGGAGATAGAGTTAGGAGCTGAATCCTATGACAGCTCTGTGACTTTTAACGGGCAGTCTGCCACTTTTATTGCTATTGAGGTGGCACCCGATGCGAACTCCCTTGAAGTTATTAAAAAAGTACGCGAGGAGTTGGAGCAGAAAATTTTTCCACAGTTGCCAGAGGGTATGCTAGGAGAAATCCCTTACGATAGTACTGAATACATTCAGGACTCCATTGAAGAGGTCGTCAAAACAATTGTTGAAGCAGTATTTATAGTAATTTTGGTGATTTACTTGTTTCTGGGATCAGTTCGCAGCGTATTGATTCCAGCAATTGCACTACCGCTTTCTCTTGTTGGTGCATTCTTTTTAATGTTTTTAATGGGATTTTCCATCAATTTACTCACATTACTAAGCATGGTTCTGGCAATCGGAATTGTTGTTGATGATGCCATTATTGTTCTGGAAAATGTCCATCGACATATAGAGGAGGGCTTGCCTCCAAAAGAGGCTGCGATCGTAGGGGCTCGAGAGTTGGCATGGCCTGTAGTGGCTATGACTACAACGCTAATTGCAGTATATATTCCTATTGGTTTTCTTGGTGGTTTAACCGGGACCCTATTCATAGAGTTTGCATTCTCCCTAGCTGGCGCCGTATTACTGTCTGGAGTGGTCGCTCTTACTTTATCTCCCATGATGGCCTCGAAAATATTAAAGCCTCGCGATGGTGGAGGTACCCGGTTTGAAATTTGGCTGGAACGCCAATTTAATCGACTTCAGACGAGATTTGAAAAATCGCTCCATTCTTCTCTTGATGAGCGCCGAGTTATTTTGGTTTTCGGCTTAATTGTATTGATAAGTTGTTACTTCTTATTTGTGACGTCCCCTCAAGAGCTTGAACCTACAGAGGATAGGGGGCTTGTTCTTACAATTTCTACTGCCGATGCTTACGCAACTTTAGATTATGTTGAACAGTACAGTGGTGAACTTAATGTCATTGCTGAGAGATTTACTGAGGTTGAAAATCTTTTTCTGCTTAATGGGGCGGGCACCTTCAGTAGTGGTGTTAATAATGCGGTAGCCGGGTTTGTTTTGGCTCCCTGGGAAGGGAGAGACCGCGATACGGAAAAGATGCAGGAGTTGATTAGCAGTGATGTGCAGCAAATAGCCGGGCTAAAAATAGCCGTTGTGGTGCCACCAAGTCTGCCAACTGCGGGAGGGCAGCTTCCGGTTGAATTTGTTATCGGTTCTACAGAGCCCATGGAGAATCTGGCATCGGTGGCAAGCGATATTATGACCCGAGCTTTGGAGAGTCGAAAGTTTATTTTTCTAGATTCTGATCTGAAAATTGATAAGCCAAAAATTGTAATAGAAATTGATCGTGATAAAGCAGCCAGTATGGGTGTGGAAATGGTGGATTTGAGTCGTGACTTAGGTGCGATGTTATCCGGAGCTTATGTCAACCGTTTTTCCCTGGACAATCGCAGTTATAAAGTTATCCCTCAAGTCGAGAGAGTTGACCGCCTTACCCCTGATCAGCTGGAGCAATATTATATTCGGGCGGTAAACGACAAGTTGGTTCCTGTGAGTACTTTGATAAGGCTCACGGAAACCGTTGAACCACAGCAACTAAAGAGATTTCAACAATTAAATGCCGTCACTATTTCGGGTGTGCCACGCCCTGGAATTACGTTGGGTGAAGCACTGATGGTGTTGGATAATGCGGCAAAAGAAATCTTACCGGTCGAGTATTCTGTGGACTACTCGGGGCAGTCCAGACAATTCAAGACTGAAGGATCAGATTTGGTGGTTACCTTTTTCTTTGCCTTGATAGTGATTTATTTGGTGCTGGCTGCTCAATTTGAATCATGGCGCGATCCCTTGATTATGTTGGTCACCGTACCGATGAGTGTTTGCGGAGCGATGATTTTTGTCAGTCTAGGATTGACGACTCTCAATATTTACACGCAAGTGGGCCTGGTTACCCTGATTGGGGTTATTTCCAAACACGGCATTCTGATAGTGGAGTTTGCCAATAAGTTACAGCTCTCAGGGCTTGATAAGCGATCAGCGATTGAGCAGGCCACTTCAATCCGTTTGCGACCGATTTTAATGACTACCGCATCTCTGGTTTTGGCGATGGTTCCATTGTTAATAGCGTCGGGGCCAGGAGGAGGAGCAAGGTTTGCAATGGGCTTGGTAGTGGCGACCGGTATGACAATTGGAACGTTATTTACTTTATTTGTCGTACCGGCGATGTATATGTATCTTGGGCGGAATTTTGAGGCGGAGGCTGTAGCGGCCTCCTGAGTCTCTTTACACTTATTTACGCTTCGAAAATATCTCTGTCGACATTACTGCGACGGAACTCGGAAGGGGTGACTCCCTCATGTTTTTTAAAGAAGCGGGTAAATACTGCGCGTTCGGCAAAATGAAGTTGTACCGCAATGCTTTCTACGGAATCACTGGTTGAGAGAAGGAGTTTCTTGGTCAGAGATAGCGTAACACTGTCTTTAAGCTGCTGGAATGTTACTCCCTGTTCTCTCAATCTGCGCTGTAAAGTGCGGCCACTGGTGCGGAAGTGGGCTGCGGCTTGTTTGATAGTGATTTCTTCACTGAGCAAGTGCTTCTCGAGCCAGGCTCGCAAACTCGCTGCCAGGTTATAGCTGGTTAAAGTGTTGTGCAAAACTGCTTTTAATATATTTCGGCTTTGGCTGCGAATGATTTTATGGTAACTGGGTATAGGGAAGTCCAGTATCTGGGAGCCCAGGATAATCGCATTTTCATCAGCGGAAAATTCAATTGGGCACTGGAAAATCCTCTTGTGGATAGAGTCATCTTCTGGCTTTTCACTGCGTAACTTTAATCCCCTGACCTCGGGAAATCTGGGGTTAAGAGTGCGCAAGAGATCTACTCCACGACTCATCAGCATTTCAGCAATAAAATGATTGACCGGAGCGCTAAAGAGTTCCTGCTGCCAGTTGAGTGTGAGTACCTCCGCATCGACTTCCTGGTAAGTCTGGAACCGCAGGAGGGGGGCCAGAGTTTGTGAGAGTACAATTTCTGCAGGGCGAAAGATCTCCCTCGGCCGTCTCAAGGAGGGCTGAGCTTCGATAATAGTTTCTTCAAGCCAAAGCATAATTGGAAAGCGACTAAAGCTGAGACCTGGTGAGGTAACAGGGGATAGCGCCAGTATGCTTTCAATTAGAGCATTGAATTCACTGTAATTGAGCCATTCACTTTCTCCTGGATTCCAGCTAAATGAGAATGGCAATCGTTCAATTAGCGTCTCGGTGGGAATGCCGAGCCTGGCGGCGGCAACCACAAAGTAAGGCGCAAATATCTTGGGCACGCCGGCATGGCCGGACATATTTTTATTTTGGTCTCTCATGACTTACTGCCGTCCGGGTGGCGTTGCCGGCATCATAGCAAAGGCGCCTCAAAGCACGAGTATAAATTGAGGAATATGACGAATTGGTCGCTTCGCGTGGCGGATTCGACCCCCCTCTGGCGCCTTTAATCCTATTCCCAAATAGAGGGTAAAGGATAAGTTTTAGTCGTCCGCTGTACATTGCGTTATTCAGATTTTTTAAAACTCTTCAGTCACGAGAGTTACCACTTACTAAAACAATAAAGGAAAATAACAATGGCACTGTCTAAAAGGCTGGGTACAAGCCTGTCTATTTTTTTCTCGGCGATAATTGGAGCTTCATCAGCGGTAGCGGAAAACTGCTATATCCTGGTTCATGGACACGGAGTCGAAGGACACACTACAAGTGAAAGTAATGATGGGAGTTTAGTGCAGCCAGCACTGGACTATTGGAGTGAGGCGGTTTTCGACGAATATTCTAGCAGTGATTTTATTGAGCAATTGATAGTTGATGGCGGCAATTACGGCGTTGTCGGTTATAACTCAACTGATGAAGGTGAATTTCCCTACTGGCATGATGAGACTGCGGGTGAAATTGCTCGTCAAATTATAGAGATCCGCTCTGGCCAGGGAGATCGGTTTGAACACGAAAACCAGTGCTCAGCAGAGGACACTTTCTGGATTATTTCCCACAGCCAGGGTGCCGCCCAAATGATGTATATCGCGGGTAACGCTGTTGAAGGATCCCCATACTACAATCGCGCCTACAACCAGTTCGATAGCAATACAGAAATTCAAGAAGTAAAAAAATGTTCCACGACTTGGTATGGCAGTAAATCCTGTAAAACGGTTGAAGAAGAAGTTCGAGTTGCCGGGCTTAACGAAAGCTATGCAGTGAGCGTTGATTTTGATGCGGCTATCAGCGGTGTTGCTGCAATATTCACCACAGGGGGAGCAATTACCGGTACTGAAGGCGTTGATCGGATATGTAATGGAAGCTGGTATGACGATTTGGTCAACGCACTATTTCTTGGGCGTGAGTGTTCGGCGGTTCGCTATATGCAGACTAATGATGTTTACACTGTGAGAAATTATGTGGGGACTAATCTCGGTGCGCCGGTGTACACCATTGGGGGTTATGCGGGCTTCCCAGGTGTGGAAAGTGCTACCTCCATGCTGCTGAATGGTGAGGATGACGGTTACATTAATTTGGCTTCACAAATGAACTGCTCCGGGTCTGCCAAGCGCAACCTGTGGTCGAATCTCAAAGAATATGAAACCCTGTTTGGAGTAGCTTACGGCAGCGCGATTTTCTCTTGTGACAACGACAGCAAAGGCACTGCTCGATCTTACAATTTGGCCAGTATCTATACAGATCATGATGCGCAGCGTAACGGTGGCATTCTATCCCCCGATTATGATTCTATTCCCGATGGACTGGACTGTGGTTCAGGAAAGAACAGCGCGGGTAGAATCTCAGCCTGCACGAATTAACTAAAAAAATAAAAGGCTTCGGAGGTATTGATGTCCACATCAAGCAAAGATCGCTCAAAGGCCCGGCTGGCAGGTTGGGGTGTACTGGCCGTAGTTACTGGATTGGTGGGTTACTGGGCCCTGACTGGTGGTGAAGAGGCGACGCCCGCTGTTGTAGCCAAAGCAAAAGCTGAAGAGCAATCTATCCGAAGCCGCAAGCCTGATAACGTTAAGCCGGCGGAACTGGAGCAAGAGGAAGAGGATCAGTCTGTAAAACTATGGAAGGGAATTCAGTCCCTGCCCAACAAGACTGAGTTACACGAATCCCTTCTCTCGGATCTGGCCCGCTTTCATCGCTATCCGCCAGAAAACCGAGCAATTAAAACTCCTGAACAGGACCCGATTACTCAGACATTTGCGGTGGATGAAAGAACCACTCACAGTGAGGAAGGGGATTATCTGACTATATGGACAGATGAAAAGTTTTATTTGCGTGGGGATACTATTCGGGTTTTTGCCTATCAGACCGATAGTGATGGAGATCGGGTCAGTGCTGACTTGACTGCGCTGTTGGTTTACGAAGACCAACAAGTCGTGGGTACCTTGGCTTTTAGTGATTCGGATGGAGACTTAATCTACGAAGTATTGATGGAGGCGGGCTCCTTTAATAGCCAGGTGCTGGAAGCGGGTATTTTTAAGGTCATTGTGGATACGGATATTGATGGTCTCCGCGATGCGGCAGCATTCACCCTTTCTGAGGATACGGGAAGCTATACAGGATCGCTGCGGGATTCTGTTACCGCCGATGGCAATTTATTAATTGAGGCGGAAGTCGATATCAGCAGAGAGGGGCGCTACTATTTTCAGGGCTCCCTGTATAACGATGAGCAATCCCCGATAGGCACAACGCAAAATGCTCTTGAGTTGACGGCGGGGCGGCACTGGATTCCCCTAGAGTTTTATGGGCTCTTGATTCGCGATGCCGGGCAGGACGGCCCCTACCTGGTGAAACAATTGAGTATTGCCAGGGTGACGGTACCTATGGCCAGGGATAGTGCTTTTGAACCAGGCTATTACACTGAACGCTATAGCCTGGATCAATTTACTGATACTCCCTACCAGGAAATGTAGGGAGAATAGGGGGGCTTTAGCAGTTATCTCGGATACGTTGTTGAGCGGTTGATATACGTTGCTGCCGCTCATCCTCACCCAGGCTTCTATAATTTCCATTTTGGTCGACTGCGCGAATACGAGAATGAGCGGTCAAGGAACTCAGAGACTTTCGTGCTGACTCACAGCGCTTAGCGCGAAGAGCGGCTTGCATTTGCGCTGCTTTTTCCTGTTCTTGCTGACGTACATCGAGTTGCTTTTCAGGTTGCTTTGCTATGGTTGGCTTTGATAGTTTTCGGGGTTTGGTAGCCTCCTGTTCAGCCTCCCATTTCTTATAGCGCTCTGACTTGGGCTTTTTGATCACGTCCACTTGGGTGCCTCCTGGAGGTTGCTCTCCGAAGTGGACAACACCATTTTCATCTACCCATTTATAGATGCCGTCGGCTTGAGCGGTCGTAGCTGTTACTGCAATCAATAGCGCCAGTAAGATGCGCATGGTGCTTACCCCTTGTGTTGATGTTCCTTCCGTCCCCTTATTGTACCGATACTGGCGGGTTTTCCTGTAACTGTCTTAACACTTTCGCGGACACCTATTGACAGCTAGGACTCAATTGGCAAAATCGGGGGTTTACTCAGTGACTAGATCTCACCGCACACCCGTGGTTTTGAGTCTAACCCTGGTGGAACACCCTCCATCGAAATTCCACTGAGTGGCCCTCCCCACCCCTGGAGGCCTGCTAACCCCGTAGTGAACCTTTGTAGATTTACTTGGGGTTGGGTGTTTATGCGCGATCAGTTCATCCTAAAAATCGGCAGCTAAACACGCAACAGGCTGATATTTGTCACCATTTTCCCCTATAATTGCTGCCTGGCATTCTTGCCAGTAGGCGTTTTATACGTTTTCGGTGATGGCTATCCTATAAAACAGGAAAATTGAGGAGACTCAAGTGGAATTACTTTCCGGCGGCGATATGTTGGTTCGCGCGCTGCAGGATGAAGGGGTGGATCTGATTTTTGGATACCCGGGCGGCTCAGCGTTACATATCTATGATGCTATTTTTCGGCAGAAGTCGATTAAGCATATTCTCGTGCGCCACGAGCAGGGTGCGACCCATGCTGCCGATGGCTATGCGCGGTCTACTGGTAAGGCGGGTGTGGTACTGGTGACGTCTGGTCCCGGCGCTACGAATGCGATTACTGGCATCGCAACGGCCTATATGGATTCTATCCCTATGGTGGTGATATCCGGCCAGGTACCCAGGGATAAGATCGGTGAGGATGCATTTCAGGAAACAGACATGGTCGGTTGCTCGCGGCCGATCGTGAAGCACAGCTTTTTGGTTAAAAATGCTGAAGATATTCCTACGATCGTCAAAAAGGCATTTTTTATCGCCAATACTGGCCGTCCCGGTCCCGTAGTGATCGATGTTCCAAAGGATGTAACCAACCCGGCGGAGAGGTTCCCCTACCACTATCCTGAAAAATTGCGGATGCGCTCCTATACCCCAGCCGGCAAGGGGCATAGCGGCCAGATTCGCAAAGCTATTGCTATGTTGCTGTCAGCTCGCCGCCCGGTGATTTATTCCGGCGGGGGAGTGGTACAGGGGGGCGGCGCCGAGCTTCTCACCGAGCTGGCTAGAAAGTTGAACTACCCGGTGACTAATACCTTGATGGGGCTCGGAGCATTTCCCGGTAGTGACAGGCGTTTCTTGGGAATGCTCGGTATGCACGGCACTTTCGAGGCAAATACAGCCATGCATCACGCCGACGTTATCCTGGCTGTAGGTGCACGCTTTGATGACCGGGTGACTAATACTCCAGGCAAATTCTGCCCGGGTGCCAAAATTATTCATATCGACGTAGATCCGGCTTCGATCTCTAAAACGATTGTTGCCGATATCCCGATTGTTGGCACGGTCCAGGCTGTCCTTCGAGAGATGCTCGAAGCGTTGAAAGCCAGTGATGAGCAGCCGGATTATTCCGCGATAGTTGACTGGTGGCGCCAAATTGATGATTGGCGTGAGCGTCACGGACTCTACACGGCTCCTCGTTATCAGACTAATGGTGCTCTGATAATGCCGCAGGATGTGATCAAGGCGGTATATGACATTACTGAGGGTGATGCTTTTGTGACATCCGATGTAGGGCAACACCAGATGTTTGCTGCGCAATATTACCTGTTTGATAAGCCGCGCCGCTGGATTAACTCCGGTGGGTTGGGGACTATGGGTTTCGGCTTACCGGCAGCCTTGGGAGTGAAAATAGCCCACCCGGATAAAGAGGTTGTGTGCGTAACCGGCGAGGGAAGTATCCAGATGTGTATTCAGGAGCTTTCTACGGCTACCCAATATCATCTGCCAGTAAAAATCCTCTGCCTTAACAACCAGGCTCTCGGGATGGTGAAGCAGTGGCAGGAGATGCAATATGAAGGAAGGCTTTCCAATAGTGTTTACGAGGAATCGCTGCCTGACTTTGTGAAACTCGCCGAGGCATACGGTCACGTCGGGGTGAAAGTGGAGCGTCGTGAAGACCTACACAACAAGTTGCAAGAAGCTTTTGCAATTAAGGATCGCACTGTATTTATCGACGTGTACGTCGACCCATCTGAGCATGTCTATCCCATGCAAGTGCTACCAAATGGCTCCATGCGTGACATGTGGCTGAGCAAAACTGAGAGAACTTAAAGGGTAGGGCGATGCGTAGAATAATTTCGGTTCTGATGGAGAATGAACCTGGGGCATTGTCCCGTGTTGTTGGCTTATTTTCCCAGCGTGGCTACAACATTGAAAGCCTCACCGTGGCGCCTACTGAGGATGCGACTTTATCGCGTCTCACTTTGGTGACGATTGGTGACGATCACAAGATTGAGCAAATTACCAAGAACCTAAACAAGCTTATTGATGTTGTGAAATTGGTGGACCTCACTGAAGGCTCTCATATCGAGCGGGAGCTGCTATTGGTGAAAGTGCGAGCCAATGGTGCCCAGCGCGATGAGGTGAAGCGCAGTGTCGATATTTTTCGCGGGCAGATCGTCGATGTCACCAGCAGTATGTACACGGTACAGGTGGCAGGAACTGGCGAAAAACTCGATGCGTTCCTCCAGGCGCTGGGGGAGCACACAATTATGGAAGTGGTGCGATCCGGAGTTTCCGGGATTGCCCGCGGTGAAAAAGTATTAAGTGTATAGAGCAAAAAGCAGGAATTGAGCGATGCAAGTTTATTACGACAAAGATTGTGACCTTTCTTTAATTCAGGGAAAAACAGTAGCCATTATTGGTTATGGATCTCAAGGTCATGCCCATGCCAATAACCTGAAAGACTCTGGTGTAGCGAATGTTGTTGTTGGGTTGCGCGAGGGGTCTGCTTCCTGGAAAAAGGCTGAAGGCGCGGGCTTGAAGGTAGCTGAAGTTGTCGATGCGGTGAAAGATGCCGACGTGGTTATGATTCTCGCTCCGGATGAATATCAGGCGAATATTTACAAAGAGCAAGTTGCTCCAAATTTAAAGTCTGGTGTAGCACTGGCTTTCGCGCATGGTTTTAATGTGCACTTTGAATTGATTGAGCCACCAGCGGATGTCGATGTCATTATGGTTGCTCCCAAGGGGCCCGGCCATACCGTTCGATCGACCTACCTTGAGGGAGGCGGTGTCCCTACCTTGATTGCGGTTTATCAGGATGCGACAGGTAAAGCAAAAGACTTGGCGCTGTCTTATGCCTCAGCTAATGGTGGTGGCCGCTCAGGTATTATTGAAACCAATTTCCGCGAAGAGACTGAAACAGATCTCTTCGGTGAGCAGGCTGTTCTGTGTGGGGGTGTTTCCGCGCTTGTAACGGCTGGTTTTGAGACTCTGGTAGAAGCTGGCTATGCTCCGGAAATGGCGTATTTTGAATGTCTGCATGAATTGAAGCTGATTGTCGACCTGATGTACCAGGGGGGCATTGCCGATATGCGCTACTCT
>NZ_CP174332.1:2500-5000 GCF_052468095.1 Microbulbifer maximicatervae (SeqCode) | reverse complement strand
GAGTACCTTTTATCCGTTGAGCGATGGCCCTTCCATACAGAACCACCGGATCACTATGACCTACTTTCGTACCTGCTCGACATGTCTGTCTCGCAGTCAAGCGCACTTATACCATTATGCTCATTGCATGATTTCCGACCATGCTGAGTGCACCTTCGTACTCCTCCGTTACTCTTTGGGAGGAGACCGCCCCAGTCAAACTACCCACCATACACTGTCCTCGATCCGGATAACGGACCAGAGTTAGAACCTCAAACATACCAGGGTGGTATTTCAAGGACGGCTCCACAACAACTAGCGTCATTGCTTCAAAGCCTCCCACCTATCCTACACAAATAGGCTCAAAGTTCAGTGCAAAGCTGTAGTAAAGGTTCACGGGGTCTTTCCGTCTAGCCGCGGGTACACTGCATCTTAACAGCGATTTCAATTTCACTGAGTCTCTGGTGGAGACAGCGTGGCCATCGTTACGCCATTCGTGCAGGTCGGAACTTACCCGACAAGGAATTTCGCTACCTTAGGACCGTTATAGTTACGGCCGCCGTTTACCGGGGCTTCGATCAAGAGCTTCGCCGAAGCTAACCCCATCAATTAACCTTCCGGCACCGGGCAGGCGTCACACCCTATACGTCCTCTTACGAGTTTGCAGAGTGCTATGTTTTTAATAAACAGTCGCAGCCACCTGGTCACTTCGACCGGCCTCAGCTTAGGGAGCAAGTCCCATCACCAAAACCGGCGTACCTTCTCCCGAAGTTACGGTACCATTTTGCCTAGTTCCTTCACCAGAGTTCTCTCAAGCGCCTTGGTATTCTCTACCTGACCACCTGTGTCGGTTTAGAGTACGATTCACTATTACCTGAAGCTTAGAAGTTTTTCCTGGAAGCAGGGCATCAACCACTTCACCCACTAAGTGGGCTTCGTCATCAGTTCTCAGCCTTAGGGACCCGGATTTGCCTAAGTCCCCAGCCTACAACCTTAAACATGGACAACCAATCGCCATGCTGGCCTAGCCTTCTCCGTCACTCCGTCGCAGTAATAGCGAGTACAGGAATATTAACCTGTTTCCCATCGACTACGGCTTTCGCCCTCGCCTTAGGGGTCGACTAACCCTGTCCCGATTAGCGTTGGACAGGAACCCTTGGTCTTCCGGCGGGGAGGTTTTTCACCTCCCTTATCGTTACTCATGTCAGCATTCGCACTTGTGATACCTCCAGCAGACCTCCCGATCCACCTTCAACGGCTTACACAACGCTCCTCTACCATGCTCCTAAGAGCATCCGCAGCTTCGGTTATCAGTTTGAGCCCCGGTATATCTTCCGCGCAGGCCGACTCGACTAGTGAGCTATTACGCTTTCTTTAAAGGATGGCTGCTTCTAAGCCAACCTCCTAGCTGTCTGGGCCTTCCCACATCGTTTCCCACTTAACTGATATTTGGGACCTTAGCTGGCGGTCTGGGTTGTTTCCCTTTCCACGACGGACGTTAGCACCCGCCGTGTGTCTCCCGCGATTGCACTCCTCGGTATTCGGAGTTTGCATGGGGTTGGTAAGTCGGGATGACCCCCTAGCCCAAACAGTGCTCTACCCCCGAGGGTGAGACGCGAGGCGCTACCTAAATAGCTTTCGAGGAGAACCAGCTATCTCCCGGCTTGATTAGCCTTTCACTCCGATCCACAGGTCATCCCCTAATTTTTCAACATTAGTGGGTTCGGTCCTCCAGTTGATGTTACTCAACCTTCAACCTGCCCATGGATAGATCGCCGGGTTTCGGGTCTATTGCCTGCAACTAAACGCCCTATTAAGACTCGATTTCTCTACGGCTCCCCTAAGCGGTTAACCTTGCTACAGACAATAAGTCGCTGACCCATTATACAAAAGGTACGCAGTCACCCCGAAGGGCTCCTACTGCTTGTACGTATACGGTTTCAGGTTCTATTTCACTCCCCTCTCCGGGGTTCTTTTCGCCTTTCCCTCACGGTACTGGTTCACTATCGGTCAGCTGGGAGTATTTAGCCTTGGAGGATGGTCCCCCCATATTCAGTCAAGATAACACGTGTCCCGACCTACTCGATTTCACTCTAAATGCCTTTTCGTGTACGGGGCTATCACCCTGTATCGCGGTACTTTCCAGAACCTTCCACTAAAACATAAAGAGCTTAAGGGCTAATCCCCGTTCGCTCGCCGCTACTAAGGGAATCTCGGTTGATTTCTTTTCCTCCGGGTACTTAGATGTTTCAGTTCCCCGGGTTCGCCTCCATAACCTATGTATTCAGTTATGGATACTCCTAAAAGGAGTGGGTTTCCCCATTCGGACATTCTAGGATCAAAGCTTGTGTGCCAGCTCCCCTAGACTTTTCGCAGGCTCCTACGTCCTTCATCGCCTCCAGCTGCCAAGGCATCCACCGTATACGCTTAGTCGCTTGACCATACAACACAAACGACTACTAACGACTTTTAACATCCAGGTAAATCCTGAACGCCGGATTGTGTGCTTGAGAGACACACA